>NZ_JAUBOJ010000341.1:0-8525 GCF_036700185.1 Microcoleus sp. BM001215392
GGCGCAAAGGACGCAAAGGAAGAGAAGAGAGAGATTAATACAGGACGATGAAGAGAGGATTTGATATGAAGTCCGAACGATCAAACCGTCTCGTGGGTGCAAAAAAAAAGGGGCAACTCGCGTCGCCCTTTTTCTATTTAATCAATTCCAAAATTACGCTTCTACAGCAATCTTTTGTTCCGAAGCCTCCGGCGAATTTGCTTCACTTGGCGGCACAACTTGCCAGAACTTCGGCAAGTATTCTGACCAATTTGCGAGAATCTTCGCGGCTTTTTTGCTGTTAGTTCGATCGCGCTGCATCTCGATCAACTCTTTCAACTGCGCCTCGCCAGCGGCCGTAGAAACTCGCTGCATCTTCACAATCTCTCCGTTGACGTGCGCCGGGAAATTGCCATCTTCATCGAGGAAATAACCCAAGCCGCCAGTCATTCCAGCGCCGACGTTGCGGCCGACTTTTCCTAGGACGACAATGACGCCGCCTGTCATGTACTCGCAGCAGTGATCGCCCGCACCTTCAATGACTGCTTTCGCCATTGAGTTGCGCACTGCAAACCGTTCGCCTGCTTTACCCGCAGCTAACAGGGTTCCGCCCGTCGCGCCGTACAAGCAAGTGTTACCGACGATCGCATTTTCGGCAGCATCATACGTCGCATCAACGGGCGGTTCGATCGCAATTTCGCCACCGTGCATTCCTTTACCAACGTAGTCGTTAGCTTGGCCAGACAGTCGCAGCGTCATTCCCGGTAAATTGAACGCGCCGAAGCTTTGGCCCGCGCTACCTGTGCAGTTGAGGACGATCTCACCGCTAAAGCCGGTGTTGCCGTGTTGCAGTGCGATCGCACCTGATAAACGCGCTCCCACAGTGCGATCGGTATTTACCAATTTTACGCTCTTGCTGACAGTGCCGTGATTGGCGATCGCACTTTGAATCTCGGCATCCGCCAACAAATCATCGTCTAACACAGGCCCGTTGCTGTGAATGTCGCCGTGGACTAAGAAAGATCGATCGCCCTTAGTATCCGGTAACTTCGTCAAACAATCCAAATTAATCGCTTGAGTTTTAGTTAGTTTCACCCCTTCGCGCATCTTCAGCAAATCCGCGCGGCCGATGATATCTGCGATCGATTTATAACCCAACTTCGCCAACAAACTCCGCACTTCTTCTGCTACGAAATAGAAGAAATTAACCACGTGTTCCGGCGTTCCGGGGAAGCGTTTCCGCAAGTGTTCCTGTTGAGTTGTCACGCCCACAGGACAACTATTCATGTGGCAAACGCGAGCCATTATGCAGCCTTCGGCAATCATTGCTACCGTGCCGAAACCGTACTCTTCGCCACCCATTAAAGCGCCGATAATTACGTCCCAACCTGTTTTAAAGCCGCCGTCAACGCGGAGCAAAACTCGATCGCGCAATTTGTTCTCAATCAGCACTCGGTGAACTTCGGTCAATCCGAGTTCCCACGGAGAACCTGCGTGCTTGATCGAACTAAGTGGAGACGCACCAGTGCCGCCGTCGTGGCCGGAAATTTGAATTACATCGGCATTGGCCTTCGCAACGCCCGCTGCTACAGTCCCGATACCGACTTCCGATACCAACTTCACCGAAACACCCGCTTTCGGATTGATTTGATGCAAGTCAAAAATCAACTGCGCCAAATCCTCGATCGAATAAATGTCGTGGTGGGGAGGAGGAGAAATCAAAGTGACACCCGGTTTCGATCGGCGTAAATAAGCAATGTACTCGCTCACTTTCGGCCCCGGCAATTGACCGCCTTCACCCGGTTTCGCACCTTGTGCGACTTTAATTTCGATTTGTCGGGCGCTCATCAGGTACTCGGGAGTCACGCCGAAACGTCCTGAAGCTACCTGTTTGATTGACGAACAGGCTGTATCGCCGTTCTGCAAACCTTTTAAGTGAGGTAGGGTTTGTGAGAAGCCGGCTGCGCTCACATCGTTCAGCACATTGTATCGAATCGGGTCTTCGCCGCCTTCGCCGGAGTTGGATTTGCCGCCGATGCGGTTCATCGCGATCGCCAAAGTTTCGTGGGCTTCCGGGGACAAAGCGCCGAGAGACATTCCGCCGGTGGCGAAGCGTTTGACAACATCTGCTACAGATTCGACTTCTTCGATGGGAATGGAAGG
Source organism: Microcoleus sp. BM001215392 (assembly GCF_036700185.1). Taxonomy (NCBI): domain Bacteria; kingdom Bacillati; phylum Cyanobacteriota; class Cyanophyceae; order Oscillatoriales; family Microcoleaceae; genus Microcoleus; species Microcoleus sp. BM001215392. The sequence continues at coordinate 2,143 of NZ_JAUBOJ010000341.1, forward strand.
GCGATCGCTAGCAAAGTCGAGCAAATCTCGTAAAGCCGTAACAGGGCGGTTTTCTAGCTGTTTTTTGTAGACTTCGTAGTGATCGTAAGCCGTTTTTGCTTCAGTGCGAGCGTCCCCGCTCGCGGGAGAGACAGAATTTTTGGAACCAATTGGTTCCATTTTTGGTTCGGCCCCGTTGCCGTTACCGTTACTGTGAGCCTTAAAAGTAGTCACAGCCTTGTGCAAAGCCTTTGCCATTTCCGGGCTGTTCATGTGATATTCGCCACCGCGCCGGTACTGCACGAAGCCGAAGTTTTCCAGCTTTTTCAGCAGCAATTCGGGGAAAGCCTGAGAGTGGAAAGACATTACCTCGTGAGCGAGTTCAGCGATAGTCAAACCGCCGATTCGAGACACAGTGCCTTTGAAGCCCAAATCGAGCAGATCGGCGCCAATGCCGATCGCCTCAAAGATTTGCGCGCCTTGATAGCTAGACAGCAGCGAAATCCCCATTTTCGACATGATTTTCAGCAAGCCGTTTTCTACCGCTGTGCGATATTTAGCTTGAGCTTCAGTAACGGTAATCTTGGGAACTTTGCCGTGTTCCATCAAGTTTTGAGTTTTGGTGTCAAACCACCAGCCGCGCACGCTTTCCAGTGCCAAATAAGGGCAAACAGCCACGGCGCCGTAACCGATCAAACACGCGAAGTGGTGAGTGCTCCAACATTGGGCTGTATCCACAACCAGCGAAGTTTGCATCCGCATCCCGACGCTAATTAAGTGGTGGTGAACTGCACCAAGTGCTAGCAAGGGGGGAATGTAAGTACATTCATCACTCAAACCAACAGCAGATTCGCCTTTTTCCTGCGATGGTCGATCGCTCAAAATCAGAATTCTCGAACCGTCGCGCACTGCATCCACAGCATCTTGACAAAGTTGCTCGACTGCGCGTTGCAAACCAGCAGGCCCGGCAGAAATTTTGTAAAGAGTTGACAGTTGCGTTGCGGGGAAAGACTTTTGGTCTTTCAAGAAAGACAGTTCAGCGTCGTTGAGTACGGGGGAATCAATTTTTAGCAGCTTGGCATTTTCCGGTGTTGCTTGCAGTAAATTGCCCCGCAAACCCACATTCATCGTCAGCGACATCACCATTCCCTCGCGCAAAGGGTCGATCGGCGGATTTGTCACTTGAGCGAACCGCTGTTTGAAATAGTTATAAAGTAACTGAGGCTTTTCTGACAACACAGCTAAGGGGATATCATCGCCCATGCAGAAAGTCGGTTCTTTTCCAGAACTTGCCATTTCCACAATTACCATATCCAAATCTTCAGCGGTGTAGCCGAAAGCAGTTTGGGTGCCTAACAGCGCTTGCGATTCCAGGGTGGCGGTTTCCGCAAAAGGCTGCGGTTGCAAGGTTTCGCGGTTTTGTTTCAGCCATTCGCCGTAGGGGTGGCGCTTCGCAATCCGCTGTTTTAGCTGCCAATTTTTGAGAATTTCCTTGGTTTGCAAGTCCACTGCAATCATTTGTCCGGGCCCCAAGCGGCCTTTTTCGACGATATCTGCTTCAGGAATATCGACAACTCCGGCTTCGGAGGCGACAATTACCAAGCCGTCTTTAGTAATGCAGTAGCGGGCCGGACGCAAACCGTTGCGATCGAGCGTAGCACCTACTTGCTTGCCATCGCTGAATACCAGCAGCGCCGGGCCGTCCCAAGGTTCTTGAATACCGCTGTAATATTCGTAAAAATCGACAATTTCGGGATATGTCGCCAAATCCGGCTGATTTTTATAAGCTTCGGGCACCATAATTGTCAGGGATTCCAGGGGACTGCGGCCGGAGTGCACCAACATTTCCATCACGTTGTCCAAGTTTGCCGAATCGCTGCTTTCGGAATTGACAATCGGGTTAAACGTGTCGATGTCCGCTTGACTCCAATTCGGGTGAGATAAATTGGCTTGGCGCGCCGTCATCCAAGTAATATTGCCCAACAGCGTGTTAATTTCACCGTTGTGTCCCAGCAAGCGCATCGGTTGGGCGAGGTGCCAGCGGGGCATGGTGTTGGTGCTGAAGCGGCGGTGATAGACGGCAAAGGCGCTTTTATAAGCGGGATTTTTGAGGTCGAGGTAAAATTCTGCGAGTACCGCCGATCGCACCATACCTTTATAGACGATCGTGCGGCAGGAAAAAGAGCAACTATAAAATTCTTGGCGAGTGAAGCCTGGCCGGTCAGATAGTGAGTGTCCGATGGTGCGGCGGGCGAGAAATAACTGTCTGTCGAGATCGTCTCCGGCTAAGTTTGGTGAACTTACGATTACTTGTTCGATTTGAGGTTGATTTTCGCGCGCTTGCGGGCCCAAAACCGACGGTACAACGGGAACTTTCCGCCATCCCACCACAGTGAAACCGCGATCGACCATAACTTGCTCAACCACCTGCCGCGCTGTCTGCGCTTGAGTTTCATCTTGAGACAGAAACAGCATTCCCACACCGCAGTGTTCCTGTGGTGGAGGGACAATTCCCTGTTCGGCAAACCAAGTATGCAACAATTCCCAAGGAATTGCAGTCATCAAACCTGCGCCGTCGCCGGAATCGGAGTCTGCGCTACAACCGCCGCGATGTTCCAGACAAGTTAAAGCTGGGAGGGCTTTTTGAATAAGTGAGTGGGTAGCTTCGCCGCTTTGATTGGCAATAAAGCCCACGCCGCAAGCATCTCTTTCTTCCACTAACCAGTTTTGGCCGGCAAATGGAGTTCCTCGCTCAGTTTGATGCACGTTGCTGTTTCGATCGATCGTGTTACCCATGTTGATTGAATGTTATTTCTGTGATTGTGTGGTTGATTTGTTTTTATAGCTCGGAGAGAGAATGCTGCCGAGCGGTGGGAGTCCAGTAAATCTTAAAACAGCACATAGCAAGCTGATTTGATAAAAATTTACGTAGACACTGCCTGTACCTGACATTGAAACCCTGTTTGCAGATTCTAAATTATCTCGATCGCATCATTGCCTAGATGTCTCGCAGAATACCTACTGTTAAAAATCAGCGCTCCTGGGAGACATCGCCGCCCTGCAACTCGATACATTGCGGGCGATCGAGTTTTTTGAGCTTTTTTCGAGTTTTTTGTGATTTGTTTTGCTGAGTCCGCAATGGTAGCTGTTCCGGGAACATCGATAGATAGTAACTCTAGCTTTATTTTGCTGGCTGCGGTTTGCAGCCGTGTTTGCTGGCGGCCGCAGACACAAAACCACCTAACAGCTCAGTCGGTAGGTGAAATATTGTAGCAGCGCGGTTCACCACCAATGAAACCCTGCCTTATATTATGCAGTTGAATTACATCTAACTACACAGCCGAAAAAATTAAGTTTATCCAATAAAATTTTAAATTTTTACCGTTTGTGCTGTATATGAGGCATTTTTGAAGGTTAATGGTTTTAGGTTTGCCAAATAAAAAAATGCACATTAGACACAAACGGCTAGTAGCAGCTAACATCCGGCGATCGAGTGTTTGGCCCTGGATATTGTCAGTGTCGATTTCGCCCGTACTGGCGATCGTCCTGAGCTCAGCCTCGAATCTGGCGGGGAGAGCTCAGGAGGCGAAGAGTCAGAGCACAGGGGAGGGGGAGAAAGCTGGGCTGATTCGTGCTTCCACAGCCCGCCAGGGAATGAATTCCCTGGCTGATAGCGAAAGTCGGTTAAAACCGACTCAAATGCCAACCCACAGTCCTCGACCGAGGACTTCAGCTATAAGAGGGGGAATTCATTCCCTGTCGGACTATCGGTTTTTGACTCAATCTATACCGCCAGTTGCCAGAATTAGACAAGGCCGCCAAGTCTCTCTCAACGGCAGAATTCTGCCCTTAGCTTGGACTCAGCAGCCAACAAACAGCACATCTACTAATTTCCGAACTTGGATTGCGGATGTGGGTTTAATGCAATCTGCCGGAGTCGATTTGCTCAATACAGCCGACAGTACCAAACAACCAGTGCAGTGGTTTGCCGTATCTTTAACTAATGCTCAAAGTTTGACAGTGCGATCGACTGGCGCGTATCGTTACTTAGATATTACCGATTTTGCTAAACTTGCCGGTTGGCAAATATCGATCGACAACAATCTTCTCAAAATCACCACTCAAACTGCAAATGTCACCGGAATTCGGCAAGCAGCCAGAGAAACGGGCGATCGCATTGTTCTCGATCTCGATCGCGCCGCCCCGTGGCAAGTCAACTTTGTGGATACACCCAGCCCATCGCCAACAGACGACCCCACAAAACCCGCTATCCCGCTGCAAATAAGCCCCGCAGCCCCAAACCTCGAAACACCAGACGACCCGACAACACCCGCGCTCTCGCAGCCGCTAGCACCCGCACAGGCGATCGCCAGTCAAGAATGGTCGATCGCGATCGATGCCCAAGTCGATCGCACTTTGGGCGATCGCATTTTTGCAACCAGTCAACAATTGCGATCGCTCAAAGTCGAACCTGCGGGGAATCAAACCAGAATCAAAGTACAAATTCCCTTAGGCTGGCGGCCGCAAGTTTTCAGTTTAGGAAATCCGCATCGATTAGTAATCGACATTCGCCCAGACTCGTTAGTAGAAAAAGACATTGCTTGGGCGGCCGGAGTGCGATGGCGCCAGCAGTATCAAAATCTAGGAACAGCGCGTTTCCCCGTATACTCCTTAGAAGTAAATCCGCGTCAATCCGGCATCAAAATTCGACCGCTGTTGAGCAATCCGCCGACAGAAAAAGGCAGCGCACCTTTATTGCAAACAGCCGAGATTTCGGGAACGGCTGCTGCAATTAATGCCGGATTTTTCAATCGCATCAATCGACTAGCTTTAGGTGCGATTCGGCGGGATACTAAATGGCTTTCCGGGCCGATATTGAACCGCGGGGCGATTGCTTGGAACGATCGAGGCGAATTTGCGATCGATCGTTTAACTTTGCAAGAAACTTTAATAACTCCTGCGAATCAACGTTTATCTATTTCCCAGTTAAATAGTGCCTACGTAGAATCGGGAATCGGTCGTTACAATCTTGATTGGGGAGCGACTTATTCTCCGTTTTCCGACGATGAAATAGTTGTGACAGTTGCGGGCGATCGAGTTATCAGCCAATCTCCCGGAGGTGCGACCGGAAAAACCAATTTTCCAATTCCAGGAAACGGTTATATTTTAGCTTTGCGTTCCGATTTGTCTCCGGCATCCCAATTGGTAGCAGGAAATTTATTGCGTTTAGAAACTAACACAATTCCGGCTGATTTCAACCGTTTTCCTTACATTCTCGGTGGCGGGCCGGTGTTGGTAAAAAACAGTCGAGTGGCTGTGGATGCGAAGGCGGAAGGGTTTAGCGATGCTTACGTTCGACAGACGGCGATTCGGAGTGCGATCGGGCGAACTGCTGCCGGGAATTTGCTAATCGTAGCGGTGCACAACCGCGCGGGCGGGGCCGGCCCAAATTTCGCGGAACTGGCGCAGATTTTGCAGCAAATGGGTGCTGTGGAGGCTTTAAACTTGGATGGGGGAAGTTCGACGAGTTTGTATTTGGGAGGCAGTTTGCTCGATCGCCCGCCGTCTACTGCTGCCAGAGTCCATAATGCGATCGGCGTTTTCATCCAACCTTAAATTCATGAAAAGGTTCGATCGTTCGGAATGCGAGTCCTCTGCATAACTACAAACAAAATGATGACTAAAGTCATTACTACCAACCAAAATGTCAGTTAGGATTTCCCAGGCGATCGATCGGCCAAGAGCGCACAATCGCCTTACCAATAATACGATCGCGCGGGACAAATCCCCAAGAATGCCCATCACAACTTTGATTGCGATTATCCCCCAACATCAAATACGATTTAGGCGGTACTGTCGCAGGGCCCCAGCTATAGTAAGGTGATTGTGCAGGGTAGGATTCTTGCAAAGGTTGTCCATTAACATAGATTTTTCCTGATTTTACCTCAACGCGATCGCCCGGTAGCCCGATCGCCCGTTTGATAAAAGGATCGGCAAAATTTGACCGCAAACCGCACACCGCCAATGCTGACTCTGGTGGCGAAAATACCACAATGTCGCCCCGCTGCGGTTCTTGAAAATGATAGCTCAATTTATCGATAATTAGTCGATCGTCAATCTGTAGGGTTGGCTTCATCGAACCCGATGCGATAAATACCGACTGCGCCACAGAGGTGCGAATTCCAAAGGCGAAAAATAGACTCAACCCAATTGTCTTGAACAATTCCACTGCAAAATTGGATTTGTGCGGCGGTTGACTGGATTTGTTTGACATAAATATTTGTGAAGCCGAGAACGGTTATGTGAAATGACCAAGCTTGTATGCGATCGCAATCAATTAGGTTCGATCGTTCGGAATGCGAGTCCTTCTATGATGCGGACTCGCATTCCGAACGATCGAACCA
>NZ_JAUBOJ010000342.1:0-8491 GCF_036700185.1 Microcoleus sp. BM001215392
TTGAATTACCCAGAGCCTTAGTTTGTGCCGCGTCTACAGAGGCATAAGTTCCGCCAGTGAAAATCACCAACTGTTTGCCAGTAATGTCAGGATTTGAACCGCTGACACTGACAAAGTTTGTTGAAGTCAAATTGCCGAATTCGCTAGAGACAAACTGCAATTTATCGGTTCCCGACTTAAAGTCGGTAATTTTATCGCCACCTTCTTTAGTGGTCGTGTAAACAAACAGATCCGTACCGCTGCCACCGCTGAGCACATCGGCACCGAGGCCGCCGGCGATCGTATCGTTGCCGTCGCCGCCTTTGATCGTATCGTTAAAGTTGGTGCCGACAATGTTGTCATCGCCTGCTAAGCCATCGTAGTTAACGGCGGCGGGATAAGTGCCGAAATTAACATTATCAGCGCCGGCAGTACCGACGGGAACAGTTAGCGCTGGGCCGGTGAAGACAAAGTTTTTGACTTGCAGGCTAAATTTCAGCGAGAAACTGGTGAGAATTTCAAAGCGCGCTCCAACTGAAAATACCAGTACCGAACGGTTGGTAGCGGCATCTGTAAACTGACAGAAAACAGGCGCGTCGGTGTTGCCACCCAAAGCTGCAAACCGCGCTTGCAAAGTGGCAATGCTGGTAACGGTGATATCAGCGCTGAAGTCGAGCAAGTTATTGCTGCCGATCGACCCAACAACAGAGGTAGCAGTAATCGACAGTCGCGTCAAGCTATTAACGCTGAGATTACCAAAAGCTGCCGCAGACAACTCTAAAAAATCGTCATCATTAAAGTCAGTAATTAAGTCAGCCTCTGCAACTGTTGTAATCTCTTGGCGAGAAGTGCGGTAAATAAAGCTATCCTTGCCACCAGCCCCAGTTAGAGTATTGGTTCCGACGCCGCCTTCGAGCGAGTCATCGCTGTCATTTCCGGTTAATTTGTCATTGCCTGCGCCGCCGATGAGTTTGTTTTTGCTTTTACCACCGACGATATCGTCATCGTCATCGCCGCCGTCGAGCTCGTTATCGCCACCATCGCCGCCTTTAATTTTGTCCTTGCCTTTGCCACCGACGATTTTGTTTTTGCCCTTACCACCTTCGATATCGTCATCGTCATCGCCGCCTTCGATATCATTATCTCCATCGCCGCCTTTAATCTTGTTCTTGCCTTTGCCTCCTTTAATTTTGTTTTTGCCCTTACCGCCTTCAATCTCGTCATCGCCATCGCCGCCGTCGATATCGTTATCGCCGCCATCGCCGCCTTTAATCTTGTCCTTGCCTTTGCCTCCTTTAATTTTGTTTTTCTTGTTACCGCCTTTAATGTCATCGCCACCATCGCCGCCTTCGATGTCGTTATCTAGGGTTAGCGAACCGACGATCGCTTGAGGTGCTGTATTGCCAGCAAACTTAAAGACATTTTGCTCGATTTTTAAGCTAAAACGCTGGCCGGTGATGACGCTTGTGCCTTGGTTAACTTCAAAACCAAAATTAGCCGCACCGATAAAACCTGTTGTTGCTTGGAAAGTTAACAAACCGAGGTCAATGTCTGCTTGAGTGAAGGTAACACCGACTTGTGTTACTGCTACTCCCTTAAAGAATATTTGCCCGGTTTTAGTATCAGGGATCTCGGTTAGCTTGAACACTGTGCCGCTAGCACCTTGCTGCCCGCCTCCAAACCGCAACAAGTCAGAAGTAATAGTTTGTGGCTTGCCGTCGGAACCGACTGTTAGGGGATTATTAGCTTCCACTTGCGGGGGAGTCGCCCTCGGCGCTGCAACTGGAGTTGGAGTTCGAGGTGTGGTTGGGGTTGGAGATGGAGCGCTACCACTAACTCCCAAAAAGTCGCTAGCATCGAGAATCGTGGCGGTGACATTCAACAACAGCGCCAGCACAAACTGATTGCTGCTGAACCGAATTTCGGTATTGAGGCCGACTTGTAAAAAGGACAAGCTGCTAAAGTTCAAGTCGCCAAACAGCAGAAACTTGTCGCTACCGTCTGTGTAGTCAGTGATAACTGAACTGTTTGGAGTTGTACGGTTGCTCACGACAAAAACGTCATTTCCAGCACCGCCGACACAGGTATGGTTGCCAGTACCGCCGACGATCGTATCGTTGCCGGTATTGCCCATCAGCGTATCGTTGCCCGAGCCACCGCCGACAACGCTGTCGTCGCCTTCGCCGCCGTCTGCCATGTCATTGCCATCGCCTGTAACGAGGGTATCGTTGCCGACACCGCCCATCACGCTGTCGTCTCCGTCGCCCCCCATCACGCTGTCGTCGCCGTCGTCGCCCATACAAACGTCGTTGCCGGCACCGCCCATTACGGTATCGTCGCCGGCGCCGCCGAGCACGCTGTCGTCGCCGTCGTCGCCCATGCAAACGTCTTTGCCGGCATCGCCCATCACGGTATCGTTATCTTTGCCACCGCTAACGCTGTCGTCGCCGTCGCCGCCCATACAAACGTCGTTGCCCCGATCGCCCCTGACGACATCGTTGCCTTCGCCGCCCTTGGATTTGTCGTCGCCTTTGCCGCCCATCACGGTATCCTTGCCAGCGCCGCCGTCAACGTCATCATTTCCCTCGTTGCCGTACACTACGTCATCGCCGTCATCGCCGTTACAGGTATCGTTGCCGGTGCCGCCACTGATAGTGTCGTTGTCTTTACCGCCATAAACCTTGTCGTCGCCGCTGCCGCCGTCGCAGGTATCGTTACCGCGATCGCCTCTTACTTCGTCGTCGCCATCGCCGCCCTGGCAATCGTCGTCATTTTTACCCCCGTAGATTTTATTTTTGCCACTCTTTCCTTTGATCTTGTCTTTGCCTTTTTTGCCGTAGAGCGACTGATCCGCGCCGGTGGCGACAATTATGTCATCGTTATCGGTGCCTACTATCGTCTTGCCATCGCTACCGCTGTTGTCGCTTGTGTCAGTTCTTTTGTTAGCACCTTCTTCGGGCACGACCTTAACTTCAGCCATTTTGCTGCTATCTCCAACAACCAAAGTAGGTTTGGTGTCTGACGGGCTGACAACTTTGTCGCTAGGAGGGTTAAGGCTGCTTGCTGATGTGCCGCTAGACGGATTCGCCACTGGGATCTTATCGTCAACAGCTTTTACGGATGTGCCGCTAGACGGATTCGCCACTGGGCTCTTAGGGGTGTTGCTGCCACTGTTTTCGGCGATCGCATCGTCAATTAGCTTGACTAACCCGCTGTCAGAATTGAGCGCGGTGGCACTGCGGAAGTTCATCAGCCGATCGAGATCGCTGGCTGATAGTCCGAGTTCTGCTTCGCCGTCATCGATCGCGGCGGGTACAGCACTTGTTAACTTTTCATTTGAATTTGGCATATTTGACCCGGTAGAAGTGGTTTTCATCATGTCACTAATTGTTGTTTGAGTAGGATCTGGAAAAAATTTTCCCGATACATTTTCTAACAACATTTTTTCTGCCATCTTTGATTTTTACCAAACATGGCTAAATTTATTAGACTCAGTTTATCACCAAGCAGGAGGCAGCGGAAAATAAAGATCATTACTTCATACTTGCGCCTGCTAGAGGGATTGTTATCCCCACCTTATTGTTATAGATGCTATTTAAACTGCAACGGGTTATCTCGATCGGCTGTGAGTTTTATCTGCGGCTCTTGCGCACCACAAATAATTGCTCCGCTACTTACACTGTAAGTGTTGCGCCGAAACGCAACTCGCTTTTGCTCTTCTCCGTATTTTCTACAGTTATCTGCCCCTAAGTGCACCTAATTGTAGATCGTCTACGTAATTTCTACAGTGAACTAGCAGAATTTAAACTCGCAACTAACAACTCCCACATAACTACCCAAAATCTTTATACCCAAAATTCAACCCTTGCTTGGAATGCGAGGAGCCTGGGTGCATTGAAGTTTTGTCATACTCCCAGCTCGGTCAAATCCTTCCCTGACTTAGGATTTGCATTCTTTCTTGAAATGACTCCACGCTCTTAATTTTTGTTCCCGATGATTAATTACAATTCTAGATTGTTCGCCAGGGAAAATATTTATTTTAATTTTCGATCGCACAATTTTAGATCGACCCGAGCCAGTGACTCAAACTAATCCAAAATCTTGACTTGGGCCCTAAGTACGAGTACGTAGGGAAAAAAATCTATCTCAAGAGAGATTGTAAAAGTTAGAAATAACCGAAATCAATGCAGAATTTGTGTTTGGTTAAAGCGATCGGCTCGATCGGCATTTTGAGCGCGAGTCAAGCAGCAGCCACTACTTCATTCCTGCTTGGTTTGTTGGTGTTGGCTGGTCTCAGGGGGGTATTTCTGGGCGAAACTGGCTGGATGCGGCTTATTTTGAGCGAGCGAAAAAATGCTTGTAGCTTCAGAGTAGGGAAATATGCGATCGCAGCGCTATTGTTGAGAATTCAGGCCAGCTTAAATTAATTTTGCCTGGTTAACTAGAAGTAGATTAAGACAGTTAAATTTACAAAAAATCTTATAACAGGGAAACGGTAAATTAGCAATCAGTGATTAGCAATTATCAACGATCGCCGATCGTCGCCGACGAGGTAGGACAGCGGGGCTCCGAGCTTGCCGAGCGGGGTTGTCGGCTGTCCAATTAATTAATTGACACAGGATCTTGACTGGGTATGGGGGGTCGTGGTAAAGGATAAGGCGCCCGGACAACTCGCTCGATCGCCCAACCAAAAATTTTAATCAACTTTGCCTCCCATATTGCCCTGAAACAGATTGGGTAGAGCCGAAGTAATTTTAATAAGAACTAGAGATCCGCCTGGTAAAGTGCCTCGAATTAAACTTTACTCAGCATTGAGAAACTCAAGTTCCCAACGAATGTAAAGGGGTCTGCGGTAGAGGTGCAAAATGTTAAAGATAGGAAGATTAGAGAAAATTAGGCTTTCACCGAGCCATAGGGCAATCAAAACTAATAAACTGTTATTAAAGTACAACTTTTATACACTCAAAGTGTTTGAACTAATATATTTGAGTCCGGCGTTCGCCCTCCTCGGGGGAAGCGCATTCAAAAACTCTGATTCAAAGAGTAAAAATCAGTTTGTCGGTCGGTATTGCCAGCCGCAAAAACGCAGGCAAACTCAGAATAGAAGCGGGGGGGCGCTAAATCGGTGAGCCAGGAATTTAAACTCTCAGTCACCCCAGTTGGGGACGACGAATACTTAGTGCGGACAGAAAGGGTTGCACCCGGTGTACCCCTAGCAGAACAACAAGTCCGCTGGCCGATCGACCAATGGCTGGCACTGTCTGCTCAACTGATGAACGACCCCTTGGTGGGCGTATTCCAGGGAACAGGTGCTGGAGGTCGCCCAATCTCGCGATCGGGAAACTGTGCACCGAATTTAGTAGCCCTAGGGCAACAATTCTACAGCGGGCTGTTTCAAGGAAACTTGCGCGATAGCTGGACTTGCGCTCAGGGCATCGCCCAGCACCGCCGAGAAGTGCTGCAACTGCGGCTCGGACTTAAGGGGCGGCGCTTGCCGCGGCTGCCGTGGGAAGTTCTGCACGCGGGCGATCGCCCTTTGGCAACAGGCACCGATGTCGTGTTTTCCCGCTACCAACCAGGTACAAGTTTGTTCAAACAAACCCGGATACTACCTAGCGGCGGGCCTCTGAAAATTTTAATGGCGATCGCCTCTCCCAGCGATCGAGATAGCTTGCAGCTTTCGCGAGAAGCCGTACACCTGCAACAAGAACTGCAAAACCGCAGCGGCAACCCCCTCAAAAACAGCCCCCACGCCCCGGAAATTCAACTGACGATTCTCGAACAGCCCGATCGAGAACAGCTTACCCAAGCCCTAGAACAAGGACACTACCAAGTCCTGCACTACGCAGGCCACAGCAACTTAGGTGCTAGAGGTGGCGAGCTCTACCTCGTCAGCAGCCGCACCGGGCTCACCGAAACCTTGAGCGGCGACGACTTAGCCGGATTGCTCGTCAACAACGGCATTCAGATGGCCGTGTTCAACTCGTGCCGCGGCGCCTACGGCGACCCGTCGGACATGGCAGATGAGGGCCCGGAACGCAACTTAACCGAAGCTCTAGTCCAGCGGGGCATTCCGGCAGTGCTAGCAATGGCAGAAAGCATCCCCGACGATGTAGCCCTAACTCTGACACGGCTGTTTTACCGCAACCTCAATCAAGGCTATCCAGTGGATCTGAGCCTGAGTCGGGCTCGGGCGGGACTAATTTCTGCCTACGGTTCTCACCAGTTATATTGGGCTTTGCCCATTCTCTACCAGCATCCTGACTTTGACGGCTATCTGACGGGTGCCCCAGCTCAAAGCGCGCCGTCGGGCCGCCCGGTGCCAAAAATCCCATCGGAAACGCAACTGGCGGCGGGTACCGAATGGAAAGCGCCACCTTTACTCTCGGCGAGCCGACAATACCACCAATTAATGCCAGCCCCTCCAGCACCAGAGGCAGACGCCTCTGACAGCGAAGTCTGGGAATATTTTCCCGACCAGTTAAAAGCTGGTAGGGATGCCACAGACCAGAAAGATCGACCCTCTGCGGCTAATTCACCAACCTCAGGGACAGCGAAGCCCTCCTCTATTGCCGATCGAGAGTCTTCGGGTATCCCAGCAACTCGCGCCGCTGCACCAGCTCAGAAACCGCTCACAACAGCGGGATTGAGAAAATGTCTGGCGCTGACGCTTTGCTTATTGCCCGTTGCTTTGAGTGCTGGCTTGTTTGGGTGGCGGCACTGGCAACACCGCGGCACGAAACCAGAAGAGTTACTGCCGGCTGTACGCACTCCGATGTCGCAAAATTACCTGCAACAAACCCACTAATCACGATCGCCCGCAAGCCGCTGGCTGCCAATAAATTTGGGTGCGGACAATCTAACGGGTAAAACGAGAGTGAAAAATAAACGGCGAGATTGCTTTGGGTGTCGAAAGCGATTGCTACTAACATCGAGCACAGAAACGACAACCGCTAACAATCGCGTATTGAGCGAGCGCTAGCCTGTTGCTCGATCGCGCGCGGGTGAAAAGTTGCGATCTTCAACCTGGTTTCTACGCAAAATCAGAGAATTGAAGGTGGGGGATTTGAGAATTTCGATCGAGTAATCACTTACTCGAATCAGCAGCCACAATTGATTAATATACCGAACACTCTTCACGACCGGCTCTGGTGGGTTTATGGTAGATACGGTATTGTAAAACTTCATTGAGTTTATAAGCAATTATAAACAATAATGGTATTCTATTGTTGTGAGTGTTGAACAAGGAATACGCGTAGCCCAAAAAACGCAAGTCTCAAATGCAACTAACAGAGAGGCACATCATTAAATCAACGGAACACCGTTTCGCCCAAATTGACTTGCCTAGCTTTCAAGTCCAAAAACCTCTACAATGCCGCCAATTACGTCATTCGTCAGAGCTTTATTTATGGGTGGGGTTATGTCAGCTATAACGAAATGAACCGATTGATGAAGTCTCACGAAGCATATCAGGCAATGCCAGCTAAAGTAAGTCAGCAAATCTTGATGGTGTTGGACAAAAATTGGAAATCGTTTTTTGAAGCCATTAAAGCTTACAAAATTGATTCTTCAAAATTCACGGGTCGCCCAAAACTGCCAAAATACAAAGATAAGGTCAAAGGGCGAAACCTTCTCGTCTACACGATTCAAGCGATTAGCAGCAAACAGTTGAAACAAGGAATCATTAAACTTTCCGGCACTGAACTTTTAATTAAAACTCAAGTCAATCCCAAGAAGATTTGCTTTCGTTAGACTGGTTCCAAAATGTGATTCCTATGTGATTGAGGTGATTTATGATGAACCGGAGCCCACCCTGGGCAATGCCAACTCTGTAGCTAGTATTGATTTGGGACTAGACAATTTAGTGGCGTTAACTTCAAATCAACCGGGATTTATCCCTTTGTTGATCAACGGGCGACCATTGAAATCGATTAACCAGTTCTACAACAAACGCTCTTCACGGTTACAATCCCAGTTAAAAGGGAACCGCAAAACGTCACCCCGGATTCAGCGCTTAACTCGTTGTCGCCATCAAAAAGTTGATAATTACTTACATCATGCTAGCCATCTAATTATTAACCTTTTGCTCACCAGGCAGATTGGGACGCTAGTAATTGGCAAGAACGCGCAGTGGAAAACAGAAATCGAGTTAGGGAAGCGAACCAATCAAAACTTTGTTAGTATTCCTCACTCTCGATTAATTGAAATGTTGGAGTACAAAGCTCGGTTGGCGGGAATCACAGTAATTATGCAGGAAGAATCCTACACATCCCGATCCAGTTTTTTAGGTTTAGACCCAATTCCTGTTTATGGAAAAACCGAAAAAGCGGCTGTGTTTACTGGTAAACGGATTAAGCGGGGTTTGTACAAAACATCGACTGGTCAGTTAATTAATTCTGATATCAACGCTTCGTACAACATCCTCAGAAAAGCAATCCCAAATGCGTTTAGCGATGGGATAGAGAGCTGCGTACTTGGGCCGAGGCGGGTTAATCCGCTCAAAGTAAAAGTG
>NZ_JAUBOJ010000343.1:0-8463 GCF_036700185.1 Microcoleus sp. BM001215392
CCAGAAGCCCTCGATCGCGCGATCCAAGAACTCACCTCCCCAGAAACCATCCCCTACCAAGACGATCGCCAAATCGTCGAACTGCTGGCGAGTCAACCGAGCCCAGAAGTCATCCTCGCCATCCGCCCCACGCCTGGATTACAAACCCGCATGAGCGAATTGCTCGATCGCAGTAAATCCGGCACTCTCTCGCGATCGGAAGAAGTCGAACTCGATCGATATTTGCTCTTAGAACATTGGGTGCGCTTAGCCAAAGCTCACGCCTACAAACGCTTACAGACAGCAGCATGAGTTATGTATCAGCCAGTCTCCGCCGCGTCGTGACTCAACGTGCTGGAGAGCAATGCGAGTATTGCCGATTTCCCCAAACGGCTGCACTTTTTGCCTTTGAAATGGAACACATTATTGCTGAAAAACATGATGGCGTTACCGAAGCTGAAAACCTAGCATTATCCTGTCCTTGTTGCAATCGTTTCAAAGGAACTGACCTCGGTTCGATCGACCGTGAAACACAACAGCTAACCCCCTTTTTTAATCCTCGTCTTCAGAAATGGTCAGACCACTTCCGCCTAGATGGAGGAACGATTATCCCACTGACTCCGGAAGGGCGCGTAACCGCTAAAATTCTACAATTTAATCTGCCAGAACGTATCCTCGAACGCGACCAACTTATTGCGATCGGAGAATATCCACCGCCGTATCCACAAACAACATGATGGCTCTTTTCCCTGACAGTAGCCGATCGATCTAGAAAACATTGCTATTATCGATCGCCATAACTCGATCGATACAATATACCTGAAAAATGAACTTAAATATCCAGCGATACATCGTTTATTTCCATAAACCCTGCCTTGAGTATGCTTAAATAAGCTTAGACACTTACTAACCATATTTAAACCAGTGAACTTTCAATCAGTCATTGCCACCTTAAACAAATTCTGGAGCGATCGCGGATGCCTGATCGCCCAATCCTACGATACAGAAAAAGGTGCAGGAACCATGAATCCCCACACTTTTCTCAGAGCAATTGGGCCAGAACCTTGGTCAGTCGCCTACGTCGAACCCTGTCGCCGCCCCACTGACGGACGCTACGGCGAAAATCCGAATCGCTTCCAACATTACTATCAATATCAAGTTCTGATTAAACCTTCTCCTCCCAACATTCAAGAAATCTATTTAGACTCGCTGAGAGCATTAGGAATTAAACCCGAAGACCACGACATTCGTTTCGTAGAAGACAACTGGGAATCTCCGACTTTAGGAGCTTGGGGTGTCGGTTGGGAAGTTTGGCTCGATGGGATGGAAATTACTCAATTTACCTATTTTCAACAGTGCGGCAGCATTGATTGTCGCCCCGTTTCGATTGAGATTACCTACGGACTGGAGCGCCTCGCAATGTATCTGCAAGAAGTTGATGCGATGACAAAAATTCAGTGGAAAGATGGCGTCACTTACGGTGACGTTCACCTGCAAGGGGAAATAGAACAGTGTACTTATAACTTTGAAGCTTCTAATCCTGAATTGCTGTTTACTTTGTTTGGATTGTAC
This sequence comes from Microcoleus sp. BM001215392, assembly GCF_036700185.1. Classification (NCBI taxonomy): domain Bacteria; kingdom Bacillati; phylum Cyanobacteriota; class Cyanophyceae; order Oscillatoriales; family Microcoleaceae; genus Microcoleus; species Microcoleus sp. BM001215392. Next base: position 1,552 of record NZ_JAUBOJ010000343.1, read on the forward strand.
GAGCAAGAGGCGGAACAATTGACTAAGAAAGGATTGGTTTTGCCGAGTCTTGATTATGTGTTAAAATGTTCGCATACTTTCAATTTGCTCGATGCTAGAGGTGTGATTTCGGTAACTGAAAGAACTCGCTATATTACCAAGATTCGGAATTTGGCGCGGCGGGTGGCTCAGCTTTATTTGGAACAGCGCGAACATTTGGGTTTTCCCTTGGAAAAAGCTGTGAAGGTTTGAGAAATAAGTAATGTGAAATTCGGGTGCATCTGGGTTTTGAAGAGGGCGAAGCATTACCGCATATAAGTTATTAGTTATAATCTCATGCTGACTGCGGTAATGCTTCGCCCCTACACACATATTTGCCAAAGTGAGATGGACTCGTAAAATTCTCTTTTGTTAGAGATCCGACTTCTTGAAAAAGTCTGGTGTCTGGATATTATGTCTTTGGGGTTTTGTGACTTATTTGCTAATATCATATTTTAAATTAATTCAATGCCTAATTATTCGGAAAATCATCCAGATACAACTGCTCAATTGCGAGTTGATGGTGTAAGCGTGAAAACACCGATCGCCTCTAGCTACTTATTGGACAATATCTCGTTTCAGGTAGACAAGGGATCTCGCGTCGCAATTGTCGGCCCTTCGGGGGCGGGGAAAACTACTTTGTTGCGGTTGTTAAACCGACTCAGCAGCCCCACGACTGGCGCGATTTATCTGGAAAATACAGATTACCGGCAAATTGGGGCGATCGAACTTCGGCGACAAATCACCCTGATTCTACAGGAATCGAAGCTGTTGGGGATGTCGGTGCGGGAAGCTTTGGCTTATCCTTTGAAGCTGCGGGGCGTGAGTGCATCAAACATTGCTGAGAGAATTAGCGGGGCGATCGCACAACTGCGCATACCCCAAGAATTACTCGATCGCACGGAATTGCAGCTTTCTACGGGCCAAAAGCAGTTAGTGGCGATCGCCCGCGGCATAATTCTGCAACCAAAAATCTTGCTTTTAGACGAACCAACATCCGCCCTAGATGTAGGAAAAGCCGCCCACCTTTTGGAAGTATTGACACAGCTAACTAACGGCAAAACCACAATTTTAATGGTCAATCACCAATTAGAATTATCCGAGCAATTTAGCACCAGACTTCTGCATTTACAGCGCGGAAAACTCATCGAAGACTCGCCATCTAATCAAATAGATTGGGTGCAACTGCGGCAAAATTTAATCCAAGCAGAAGCAGCAGCCCAACAAGAATGGTAAACATTAGTAAGGTGCGCAATGCGCACCCTACAAACTCAATGAGCGCCGCCACCACCAGCACCCGGTTTCACCTTTTTAAAACCCAAAATAGCAATGCCGCTTAACAACAAAGCAATCCCTACAAAGTAAAAACAATCATTAAAAGCCATCACATAAGCTTCCCGACGAACCAAACCATCAATCGCCTTAATTGCCTGTTCTTTCGCCACACTCAAATCAGCACCGCGACTCACAAAATACTGAGTCATTTGATTAAGTCTTTCCTGCGTTGCTGGATTGTACAAAGAAACTGATTCACCCAAGCGATTTGAGTGAAATTGCTCGCGCTGCGTCACCAAAGTTGCTAGCGCCGCAATCCCCATCGAACCTCCCATATTTCGCATCATATTAAACAAACCCGAAGCCGAACCAGCCTCGTGTTTCTCCATACCCGCAGTGGCAATAGTTGACAGCGGCACCATAATTAATGGTTGTCCTAATGCTCGCACTAATTGCGACCAACGCAACTGATCGATACCTGTTTCGTGAGTCATGCTAGCATTCATAAAACAACTGATCGCAAACAAACTCACACCAATACCGATCATCAGCCGCATATCGATGCGCTGCATCAATTTCGGCACCACCGGCACGATGAATAACTGCGGTACGCCAGCCCACATAATTACCTCGCCAATTTGCATGGCATTGTACTGCTGGATCTGACCTAGATACAGTGGTAGAATGAACACCGAACCGTACAATCCTACACCTAACGAAACATTGACAATAGTTGCTAAACCGAAGTTCCGGCGAGTCAGCAAGCGCAAGTTAATAAACGGTTTTTTTCGAGTTAGTTCAATCCAGAAAAAAGCGCCGAGAAATATAGCAGCAACTATGCTTAAACGCACAATAAAATCCGAACTAAACCAGTCTTTGCGGCTGCCTTCTTCTAACACGACTTGCAGGGAACCCAAGCCGATCGCCATTGAGGCAATTCCCCACCAGTCGCCTCCTTTGAGCAATGATAATTGCATCGGTTTAGGGTCAACTGCGTACCACACAGCAGCTAGCAGCAGCAGCCCCGGAACCAAGTTTAAATAAAACACATATTGCCAGCCGTAATTCTCCGTCAGCCATCCTCCCAATGTCGGGCCGATTGAAGGTGCAAAAGTTGCTGTCAGGGCAAACATTGCCATGCCTATTGGCTGTTTTTTGGGCGGCAGATTGGTCAGCAAAAATCCAAAAGCCATCGGAATTAAAATACCGCCTGTAAACCCTTGCAAAGCCCGAAATACAATCATTGAATTCAAGTTCCACGCCCAAGCGCAGCACATGGAAAAAAACGTGAACAGGCTAGCATTTACCAAGATGTATCGGCGCACCGAAAATACTTGCGACAGCCAACCTGTCATCGGAATGACGACTATTTCTGCGACTAGATAGGCGGTGGAAATCCAAGAACCTTCTTCTAAAGTTGCGCCTAAAGCTGCTTGGATATCTTTGAGAGAAGCGTTGGTGATTTGGATGTCCAAAACTGCCATGAAAGCGCCGAGAATTGTTCCCATGACGCCGATCCAGGTTTTTAAGGGAACGCGATCGTCGCTCTGCTGCTGGGGAATTGCACTGGTATTTGCCATTGGTTTAACCTGTGTTGACTTTTTGAACCGCAGATAAACGCAGATGGAGCGAGTCTGATATTTGTAGTTGCGCTTTTCTGTGCGATCGGAGCTAGGAAATTAAACCCATTTTTTGATAAAGCGGCCGGACTAAGTTTTTTAAAGCCGGAAGCTGTCTCGTAAAAAATATTGAACCTAAAATACAAATTATACCACCAAGTATGACTGTATTAGGAGAGCCGATATAATTTGCCAATCCACCTGCTACTAAATTACCAAACGGTGTGACTCCAAAAAATGCCATCGTGTAGATGCTCATCACTCTGCCGCGTTTGTCGTCTTCAACTATTGTTTGCAAAAATGTGTTTCCGCCGGCAAATTGGATGATGAAACCAAATCCTACAAACAACATCATGATTAATGACAGCCACAAGATGCGGGACAAACCAAAACCAATCAGTCCAACTCCCATGATTGCTGGCGAAATTGCAATCAGTTTGCCGAGGCCGACTACACTTTTGCGTCCGATTAAATAAATCGCGCCTGCAAATGCTCCAACTCCGGAAGCGGCCATCAAAAATCCGAGGGTTTGCGGGCCGCCGTTCAGAATTTTTGTGGCAAAAATTGGCACTAATACTGTGTGCGACATTCCGGCGAAGCTGACTAATGCTAATAGCAGTAAGATGGCTCTAATCGGGGGAAATCCGAAGGCATAATCGAATCCTTCTTTTAATCTTTGTAAGGGTTTGGTATTGGTTACTGCTATTTTACGGGGTTTGAGCTGCATTGCTAATAAGCCTGCAATGACGGCGATGTAGCTGATTCCGTCTATTAGAAAACAATAACTCGGGCCGACTGTACCTATTACCAATCCGGCAATTGCTGGGCCGATGAGTCGGGCTCCGTTGAACATGGAAGCGTTGAGGGCGATCGCATTTGCTAAGTCTTCTTTCTTTTCTACGAGTTCGGGGACAAATGCTTGTCGTGCGGGCGCGTCAAAGGCGTTAATTGCCCCTTGAAACAAACTCAGTACCAAAAGCTGCCAAATGTTGACGACTCCTGTTAGCGCTAAAAATGCTAGGGCTAAGGATTGAACCATCGCTAAGATTTGAGTGGCAATTATCACTCGGTGCCGGTTCGTGCGATCGATTAAAACTCCGGCAAAAGGCAGTAAGATTAATGTGGGAATTTGACTGGTAAATCCGACTACGCCCAACATCCAAGGTGAATCGCTTAAATTGTAGACCAGCCACACTGTAGCAACTTGGGTCATCCAACTGCCAATTAGCGAGATACCTTGTCCTGCAAAAAACAGGCGGTAATTTTGCGATCGCAGGGCTGGCGGAAGTTTGATTTTTTTGATTTTTGCTTGTAGATTCATGTATCGGTTTCGTCAACATTTTGTATAATAGCGCCCCGGGGCATACGTCTAATTAGTTAGGGGCAACCATCGGGGAATTACCATAGACTTATTTTACGAATCAAATACAATTGCGGTATGAGCCTCTGGTTCGATTTTTTGAGTATTCAGGGTTTATGCACTCCTTGCAAAGAAACCGGGTTTTTTGCGTATCTGCGGGCTGCAATCGAGTATTTTTGAGAAAAAACCCGGTTTCTGGCCACCGGTTCGTAAATCCTCTGTTGTTAATTTCTTCCCTATAGCAAAAAGATCGCCACAGTTGAATTTTTCTGTCGCGATCGCCACTCTTGCTAAATTTTGCTTCCCCCAACCTCAATCAATGCTCAACAACCAAGTCCCTAAATAACGCATTAATGGAACGTCCCCAGGAGTGCGGATGCGGACGTTGAAATGGTACATTCCGCCCGGACTTGGGTTTCTGACGTTGGAGAGCACTACCTCAACGTTGTTTCCGGCAGGAATTGGCTCTGCGGGATAAATTTCTATGAATCGATTTTCTTTGTCCCAGATTACTTCTTGCAATGCTATTGTTTTGTCTTTGACGCGTACTTTAATCTCTTTTTGGTCGAATTCGCCTTTGTAATAGTCTGGATAAGTAATGTTGAGTTGGGCGATCGCCAAACTTACTTTTTTGGAAGGAATTCGCAGTCGGTATCTATCGCCAGCCATCCCGGCTTTGCCGTAATCCAAGCGGTAGTTTAATTGATTCGCGCGATCGGGGCCTCCGAAAATCGTGAATCCGGGCATGGACTGGGCTAAACTAATGGCGGGCAAGCTTGTTAGCAAGCAACCTGTAACTGCTAATGCTGAAAATAATCGTTTCATAATCGCTCCTCTCACCAAATTTACAATGGAACCTTAAATATTTACTGCGGGCAATTTGCGATGAATGCCTTTAATATATCGAATGTCTCAACAATTTGATGAGTGCGATCGCCCGCCCTCGGTCAATTATTTTTGGCGTAATACTGACAACTGACATTCAAACTACAGAATTCGGCAGCGTTTTATTGTACCATGGGATGCTGCAAATTTAAGACTTTAGCAAAATTGAATCTATAAGACAAGTTAAAGAAGCGAGTGTAATTTTGGCGATCGGCTTTAATATCAACGTGAGAAGCCAGCAGAATCGATTTCAACCGCCACCGGGCCAGCGATTGAAATCGCACGCCAAACAAACGATGTCCGCCGGACGCGGACTGTCCAATCCAGCCAGCGATTGAAATCGCGCCTACACAAACGATGTCCGCCTCCGCGGACTGGGAAATTTGAATTTCAACCTGCGTCCGGCAGGTTTTGTATGTGTAGACGCGGTTTCAACCGCCCTGTCTATGTTTAGAGTAAAGGAGAGTCCATGAAATTAGCGATCGCCAAAGAAGTCGAAGCAGGGGAACGCCGGGTAGCCTTAGTACCCGACGCTGTAGCCCGATTAGTCAAACAAGGCGTGGAAGTTTGGGTTGAGGCCGGTGCGGGTGCAAAATCCTTTTTCTCGGATCTTGCTTACGAAGAAGCCGGAGCTCGTGTTGTCGCCGATACCGCTACGCTGTGGGGCGAAGCCGATGTCGTCGTCAAAATCGGGGAGCTCAAAGAATCAGAAGTTCACCAACTTCGCGAAGGAGGAGTTTTCATCGGATTTTTGAATCCTTTGGGAAATCCGGCGTTAGTACAGCGGTTGGCCGATCGCCATGTTACCGCATTCAGCATGGAAATGATCCCGCGCACCAGCCGCGCCCAAAGCATGGACGCGCTGTCATCTCAAGCCAACGTTGCGGGTTACAAAGCCGTACTGATCGCAGCCTGTGCATTACCGAAATATTTCCCGATGTTGACAACGGCGGCGGGTACAATTCGCCCCGCGAAAATATTGGTGATGGGCGTGGGCGTTGCGGGCTTACAGGCGATCGCGACAGCGCGTCGTTTGGGCGCAGTAGTCGAAGCATTTGACATCCGCCCGGAAACCAAAGAACAAGTGCAAAGCTTGGGCGCTAAATTCGTCGATGTCGAACTCAAAGAAGAAACAGTCGCCGCCGGTGGTTACGCAAAAGAATTATCAGAAGCCGCCAAAGAATACACCCGCCAAGTGCTCACCCAACACGTCAGCGCTTCCGATGCAGTGATTACAACTGCTCAAGTTCCCGGCAGAAAAGCACCTATTTTAGTTACTAGAGAAATGGTTTCTCAAATGAAACCCGGATCGGTAATTGTTGACCTCGCGGCCGAACAAGGCGGCAATTGCGAGTGTTCTGAAGCGGGTAAAGATGTTGAATGGAACGGCGTTAATGTCATCGGCCCGATTAATTTACCATCCTCGATGCCAGTACACGCCAGCGAAACTTACTCGAAGAATGTCTCGGCTTTGCTTCAGTTAATGCTGAAAGATAAGGAACTAAATTTGAATTTTGAAGATGATATCATTGCTGGTTCTTGTGTCGCCCGCGATGGCGAGATTAGCAATCAGCGAGTTCGGGATGCTTTGGCGGCTGAGGCTTCAGCAGTCAGTTAGATTCTGTCGTTATGAGGCAAAGTCCGATAGTCGATCGTGCGGCAAGTTCGGCAAGTCCGATCGTCCGGCAAGTCCGATCGTCCGGCAAGTCCGATAGTTCGGCAAGTCCGATAGTTCGGCAAGTCCGATAGTTCGGC
>NZ_JAUBOJ010000344.1:0-8452 GCF_036700185.1 Microcoleus sp. BM001215392
TCTACACAAACAAAACAAGCCGGACGCCGGTTGAAGATCGAACGGTTAAAATTATATTATTTTATTCAGTAACCGTAGAGTGCGTCGCCCGCGATAAATCCTCAACTAAACAGATAAGATTGGATAAGTCTTTGATTGATACAGAAACCGCAGATGTCAATTAGATAAACACAGACAAACGCAGATAATTTTAGGATTGTAAAAATGAGATAAAGTGCGTCGCCATAAAGTTGTGGATATGCAAGTTAAGTATTTCCCATTGCGACACACCCTACAACTAAAATCTCAACTACCAACAAACTTTTGAATCCGTTACATCCCGTACATTGCTCGTTGCCGAACTTCCTTCATATTATGAACATATCAGAAATATTTATCCGCCGCCCCGTAATGACAACCCTAGTCACAATCGGCATCCTAATCTTCGGTTTAATGAGTTATTTCCTGCTACCAATTAGCGCCTTACCGCGCGTTGAATATCCCTTTGTCAGCGTCTCCGCCAGCCTACCGGGCGCAACGCCAGAAACCATGTCATCCTCAGTCGCCGCGCCACTAGAAAGACAGTTTACAGAAATAGCCGGACTCAACTCATTTAACTCCACAAGTTCCACCGGTAGCGCCAACATTTCCCTGCAATTCGACTTCAGCCGCAGCGTCAATTCTGCCGCAAAAGACGTACAAGCTGCGATCGCAGCCGCCGCCGGTGCATTGCCTTCAGGAATGCCCAAACCGCCGAGCTACCGCAAAGTAAACCCTTCAGTATCGCCAATTCTCTACCTGTACTTGTACTCAAAAACCCTGCAAATTTCAGCAGTCAATGAAGCCGCCGAAATCACCATCGCCCAACCAATTTCTGCCATCGAAGGTGTGGCGCAAGTCCAGATTTTCGGACAGAAACAATACGCAGTCAGGATTCAACTCGATCCGCGAGAATTGACATCAAGAGGTATTGGATTAGATCGAGTCAGAACTGCAATCACCCAAGGTAACGTCAACTTACCAACTGGTAGCATTTCTGGCGATTACAAAAGCTATTTAATTCAAGTAAACGGTCAATTAAATAATGCAGCAGAATATCGATCGCTAATCGTAGCCTACAAAAACGGCGCAGCAGTGCGGTTGCAAGATTTAGGAAACGTGATTGACGATGTACAAAACAATAAAGTCTTGAACTTGTATAGCGATAAACAAGTCAAAAATCAACCTGCAATCTTGCTTTCAGTGCAGCCACAACCCGATGCAAACACTGTCGAAATTGTCGATGCGATCGCCCGAATTTTACCCGCACTCAAACAACAAATTCCGCAATCGATCGAAATGGGAATTATGTACGATCGATCGCAATCAATCCGCGCTTCTGTAGATGATGTAAAATTCTCCTTAATCTTGTCGGTGTGTCTGGTTGTCTTAGTGATTTTTATCTTTTTACGGAACCTCACAGCCACAATAATTCCGAGTTTAGCTTTACCTGTGGCGATTATCGGCACCTTTGCGGTGATGTATCAGTTGGGATACTCGTTAAACAACTTGTCTCTGATGGCGCTGACGCTTTCCGTGGGTTTTGTCGTCGATGATGCGATCGTAGTTTTGGAAAATATTGTCCGCCACCAAGAAATGGGAGAAGCGCCGCTAGAAGCAGCATTAAAAGGATCGAAAGAAATTGGTTTTACGATTGTTTCAATGACACTTTCCTTAGTCGCGGTGTTTATTCCCATCATGTTTATGGGTGGATTAATCGGTAGATTGTTCCACGAATTCGCTGTCACTATTTCGGTAGCAATCTTGGTTTCAGGATTTGTATCTCTGAGCCTAACGCCGATGTTGTGCAGCCGTTTTCTAAAATCGTCGCACCACCAACGCCAAAACCGCTTGTACCGCATTTGGGAGCGGGGATTTGAGCTAGTTTTACAAGGATACGAATGGACGTTAAAGCCTGTTTTAAAATACCGTTTTGTGACGCTGATTATTTCCGTAATACTGCTGGGTTGTACGGCTTATCTATTCGTGTTAGTTCCCAAAGGTTTTATTCCGACTGAAGACACCGGACAAATGATGGCTAATGTTAAAGGTGCACAAGATGTTTCCTTTGAAGATATGCTGCGCCACCAACAAAAAATCGTTGATATCATTCGCAAAGATCCAAATATTGCAGCATTGAATTCCACTGTCGGTGCTAGCGGGCCGAACGCATCTGCTAATAACGGACGGATTACAATTAGACTGAAACCCCGATCGCAACGCCGCCTCAATGCTGATGAAATTATCCAAAAATTAACTCCGAAATTGCGGGGAATTCCGGGAGTCCAAGCTTTTCTACGCTCTCCGGCGGCGATTCCGATCGGCGGTCAACAAACGAATTCACAATATCAGTTTACGGTGCAAAGTTTAGACTTGCAAGCGCTGCGTGAAGCTGTACCGGAATTGCTAGCTAAAGTTAAAACTATACCGGGATTGCGCGGTGTCGATAGCGATTTGCAACTTAGCACGCCTCAACTGCAAGTAAAAGTCGATCGCGCCAAAGCAGCAATCGTCGGCGTTAGCGCGCAACAAATCCAGAAAACTCTCAGCGCTGCTTACGCTTCAGGACAGGTTTCGACGATTTATACGCCAAACAATCAGTATACGGTTGTGATGGAACTAAAGCCCGAATATCAGCGCGATCCGAGTGCTTTGTCAATGCTGTACGTGCGATCGACTACCGGACAAATGATCTCGTTAAGTGCGATCGCCAATATCACCCAAACAGTCGGCCCGCTCACAGTCAATCACCTCAGCGGACTGCCTTCTGCTACAATTTCCTTTGATACTCTCCCCGGTACATCGCTAAATCAGGCCACCAGTGCGATCGAGAAAGTTGCTAAGGAAGTTTTACCGCCATCGGTGACAACGAGTTTTCAAGGTTCAGCCCAGGTATTCAACCAATCATTTAACGATTTAGGTTGGTTGTTAGTGGTTTCGATTGTAGTAATTTATCTAATTCTCGGCATTTTGTACGAGGATTTCATTCACCCCTTGACAATTTTGTCAGGTTTACCGTCAGCCGGATTTGGTGCGCTGTTAACCCTGGTAATCTTTGGGGTGGAACTGAACCTGTATTCGTTTATCGGGATTATTTTGCTGGTGGGAATTGTCAAGAAAAATGGTATCATGTTGGTGGATTTTGCGATCGAGAAACAGCGCCAAGATAACAGTAGAAGCGCCTATGATGCGATTTATGAAGCTTGCATCGTCCGCTTCCGCCCGATTATGATGACTACTATGGCCGCGTTAATTGGCACTTTACCCATCGCCCTAGGCGTGGGTAGCGGTTCGGAATCGCGCCGCCCGTTAGGAATTGCGATCGTCGGTGGATTGTTGTTTTCGCAAATTTTAACGCTGTATTTGACTCCGGTATTCTATACTTATATGGAAGGCTGGAGAAAACAGTTAGGCCATCCTAAAATGAAGCTGTCTGAATTTTTCTGGCGTCCAAAAAATCGACCTTCTAGCCGAAATTAATCGCAAGAATCGGCGGTTGAAACCGCGTCTACACAGACAAAACCTGCCGACGCAGGTTGAAGAGCGATCGGTTTCAACCTTACGTCAAATCTTCATTCTTGAATCTGAATTTGCTTAGGACTAAAGTCCTCACTACGAACCTATTCCTGAGGTTTGTAGTGAGGAATGCGAGTCCGCTGAATTTGCTTAGGACTAAAGTCCTCACTACGAACCTATTTTATTGTTCAATAATCAGCGGACGATCGCCTTTTTACATCTCTACTTTGATTATCTCGCTCTGTGCCTTTTTTCTGTCTGCCTTTTTTAATCTGCTGGCTCATTTCCACAAACAAATCCTTGCGCAAATAAGGATAATCGCTCACCCACACATCGCGACTGGGAATATAAATATCCGAAACTTTGGAAATTTTGCCCAAATCTTCTTGATTCGACATAATTAACATTAAAGCAGCTTGGCCGGGGACAATTCCCTGATGACTTTTCTGTAATGGAGCTCGAAGCGTAGTAGTAAATCCGGTTTTGTCGCCAACTTCTAAATTAATTCGCGGTTCTAGGTTGTCAACAATTACCAGTTGTCCTTTTTGATTGACTGTTTCTTCTTGACTTGTGACTTCATCGGTGATATAAATATCCAATACTCGCCCTTGCCAAAAGCCGCAGTATTGATATTTGCGGCATTCTGCATTCCGCAAACTCGCCCAGAAAATCGGCCCCCACAGCCAGTACAAACCAGCTATCAATCCGGTAATTAAAACTAGCGGCCCGACATCGGAACCGGCGAAGTTGTAGATAACAAGCAGCAAAACTACGGCTACCGCAGAGATTAACATTCGCCTTAAGAAATCGGGCGGTTTCCCCCAAATGTATTTGTATTGTGCTCCGGTAGCCACGGGGGGAATTAGTTCTTGAAAGGTTTCGCGAGTTAAGGGAATTAGCATAAGAAGTTCGGCAACGGATGCAAGTAACGGATGTAACGGATGTAACGGATTGAAGGAAGAAGGAATAGGAAGAGGGAAGAAGGAAGAGGGAAGAGGGAAAAAGCAACAGGGAAAAAGGAAGAAGTAAGAGGGAAGAAGCTAATTAACCTGGTAGTGCGTCAGGGAAAGTTATTAGTTTCTTGTTAAAACATTCAGCCCTGACGCACCCTACAATAACTGTCAACTGTCAACTGTCAACTGTCAACTGTCAACTGACTACAAGATTTTTTCCAATCCGTAAACGAGCGATCGCAAATCCAGCACTTTTCGCACCGACAACAAAACTCCCGGCATATAACAAGCGCGATCGCTCGTATCGTGTCGTAAAGTATAAACTTGACCTGCACCGCCAAAAATTACTTCTTGGTGGGCAATTAAACCGGGTAAACGAATGCTGTGAATCCGAATCCCTTCATCGGCCACCGAACCGCGAGCTCCGGCTATTTTTTCAGTTTCCTCAACTTCGGGCACATTGAAAGTTTTCCCCAATTCTGCTAGCATTTGGGCAGTTTGAATCGCCGTGCCGCTGGGAGCATCGGCTTTTTGATTGTGGTGCAGCTCGATAATTTCTACGTGTTCAAAATACTGAGATGCTGTGACAGCCGCTTGTTGCAGCAAAACCATGCCGATCGAGAAATTGGGTATAATCAAACAGCCGATGCTGGCTTTGTCAGCGAATTCAGCTAAGTTATCAATTTGCTTGCTGCTCAATCCTGTAGTCCCAACTACAGGGCGTATACCGTAAGCTATAGCCGATCGCACGTTTTCATAAACTGACGAAGGGTGCGTAAAATCTACCATTACGCCTAACTGCTTTTCCTGAGCGGCCAAAACTAGCATTCCTTGCAAGTCATCAGTGACGGGAACTTCTAACGGGCCGCATCCGGCTAATTCTCCCGCATCGGCATTGAGGCACTCAGGAGAGCGGTCTACAGCCCCAAATAAGGTCATGTCACTAGCATTGGCGATCGCCTTAATTACTTCGCGGCCCATTTTGCCGCCAGCACCGTTAACAATCACCGGAATCGGAAGTTGATTCGCCATAATCTCAAAAATATCCTGAAACTTCGATCGACTAAATTTTAACGTTTGTGGAAACTTGGGGAAACGGGGGGATGAAAGACATGACTTATCGGCAAACCTTCAGTAACCTGGTTTCCCATCCAGAAATACTTTGCCTGCATCGAGTAATTAGCTGAAATCAACTCGGTTGCTGCACAAGTTCTGAAAAAATTAAACTCAATCTCATCATAAGCTCAATTCTGTGGAACAGACTTGTGCGAAGCGAATTTGCACCCATATATTTTTTTTGTGACTGCCAAATTGTCTCAAAATCTTCGTTCTGTACTGTCTGTCGCCACTGGCCTCCACCTGGGTTCTCGATGCCGGCGGGTGAGAATTTTGCCTGCACTGCTGGCGGGCGCGGCTGTAACGCTGCTGAATGTGGGAGTTCAGCGGTTGGGATGGCTGCAAAGCTGGGAATTGGGGAGTTTTGACTCGTTAGTGCGGTTGCAGCCCGATTCGGGCCCCGATCGGCGACTGCTGATAGTGGGAATTTCTGAGGCGGATATTCAAGCGCTGGGGAGATTTCCAATTTCCGACGCGGCGATCGCCAAAACCTTGACAAAATTGCAAAAGTATAGTCCAAAAGTCATCGGTTTGGACTTGTACCGGGATTTGCCTCAAGCACCGGGACACCAAGAATTGCTGGTCGCGCTCAAAGCACCGAATGTGGTGGCGATCGCCAAAATGAGCGATTCAGAAAATCCCGGAGTAGCAGCGCCGCCGGGGATGCCGGGCGATCGGGTGGGCTTTAACGACTTCGTACTCGATGCTGATGGCGTGGTGCGCCGCAATCTGCTCTCAGTCTCGCCAGCACATCGAAAAACAGTTTCCTCGTTTTCTTTGCAACTGGCTTTGCTCTATCTCAAAGACAGGATGCAGCCGGTAGATAGTCCTGTCAATCCCCACCAAATCAACTGGGGCAAAGCAGAATTTGTGCCTTTAAAATCTTACAGCGGCGGCTATGCGAATCTTGATGCCAAAGGCTACCAAATTATGCTCAAATACCGATCGGGCAAGCAGGTGGCGCGACAAGTCAGTATCAGACAAATATTGAACGGGGAATTTGACCCGAGTTGGGTAAAGGACAAGATCGTGCTGATCGGGACGACTGCACCGAGTAGCAGAGACGTGTTTTTGACGCCCTACAGTCCCGCGCAACAGCAAACTCCGAAAATGCCCGGGGTGTTGCTGCACGCCCAAATGCTCAGCCAAATATTGAGCGCGGTTTTGCAGGGGCGATCGCTATTTTGGATGTGGCCCGAATGGGCGGAAATTTTGTGGAATGGTTCTTGGGCGGTGCTTGGCGGGGTTGTAGCTTGGCGTATTGTACACCCGGCGAGGGCGGGATTGGTTGGGGGTTCGGCATTGATCGGGCTGTTGGGAATTAGTTTGGCGATTTTTATTGAGGGTGGCTGGGTGCCGCTGGTGTCGCCGGCCTTGGGTTTGGTGGTGACTGGTGTGGGCGTCAGCGCTTACAGGAAGCTTTACGATGCTTTTCACGACTCTCTGACGGGTTTGCCGAACCGGGATTTCTTTGTAGAGTGCCTGGGGCAGGCGATCGCACATACTAGGGCCCACCGCAACTATCTGTTTGCGGTGCTGTTTCTCGATTTAGACCGATTTAAGGTGATTAATGATTCTTTGGGTCATTTGGTGGGAGATGAACTGCTCAAAGCCGTGGTGCTGCGCTTGAGGGCAAGTATTGCTGGCGCCGATACTGTGGCGCGGGTGGGCGGCGACGATTTTGCGATTTTGGTCAGGAATGTAGATGTTGAGAGTGCTGTTAATTTGGCCGATCGCATTCACAAAACTTTAATTGTCCCTTTTGAGTTGAGAGGACAGGAGGTGTTTGTCACCGCAAGTATCGGGATTGCCGTGGGGGGCGAACCCGATACTTGCGCCGCTCGGGAACAGCCGGAACACTTGCTGCGCGACGCCCACACGGCGATGTACCGGGCCAAGGCTTTGGGAACCGGAAGGTATCAGGTGTTTAATGCTTCGATGCACGATTTGGCCTTGGAGAGGCTGCGCTTGGAGACGGATTTGCGGATGGCCCTGAAGCGCCGGGAGTTTTTGCTGCACTACCAGCCGTTTGTGTGTTTGGCTAGCGGGAAGATTATTGGGTTCGAGGCTTTGGTGCGGTGGCAGCACCCGCAGCGGGGCTTGATTTCGCCGGTCAAGTTTATTCCCGTGGCTGAGGAGACGGGGGCGATTGTGCCGCTTGGTGAGTGGGTGTTGGAGGAGGCTTGCCGGCAGTTGCGGCTGTGGGAGGGAATGTTTGATTTCGATCGCCCTTTGATTATGAGTGTAAATTTATCTGGGAAGCAGTTTGCTCAGCCAGATTTGGTGGAGCGAATTGAGGCTATTTTGATGGCAACTGGTTTGAGTGCCGAGAGTTTGAAGTTGGAGATTACTGAGAGTGTGGTGATGGATGATGTGGAGTCGGCGATCGCGGTTTTAAAGCAAATGAAAGCGTTAAAAGTCAAGTTGGGAATTGATGATTTTGGTACTGGTTATTCATCGTTGAGTTATTTGAGTCGGTTTCCTACGGATACTTTAAAAGTTGATAAGTCGTTTGTGGGGCTAATGGAACTCGAAAGCGAGGGGGAGAATGTGGCGATCGTGCGGACGATTGTGACGCTGGCGCACGCTTTGGGGATGGATGTGATTGCTGAGGGTGTGGAGACGGCGGCACAATTAGCTCGGTTAAGGGCGATCGGCTGCGAATACGGCCAAGGTTACTTTTTTGCTAAGCCGTTACCAAGCGAGGCTGCTACTGCTTTGATGGCTTCCGAACCGCAGTGGTAGTTGTTAGTTATGAGTTATTGTAGGTTATCGCTACAATTGAAAGTCGATCGGGTGCATCTGGCGCAAGGCAAATATATCCGTAGGGGCGAAGCATGACCGCAGTC
>NZ_JAUBOJ010000345.1:0-8451 GCF_036700185.1 Microcoleus sp. BM001215392
ATATGGGATTATAACTAATAACTTATATGCGGTCATGCTTCTTCCGGCTTCAAAAACCAGATGCACCGGGACTTTAGTCCTCTGGAATGAGAGTTAAATAGGGTGCATCTCTATGAGTGCAAGGGCTCTCGCATTTCGGCACATAATTTATGAGTGAGAACCAAAGATTTACTGCCGAAATGCTTCGCCCCTACGAATATATTTGCACAAATGAGATGCACCCATTAAATAACTTACAATTTTTATTGTGATTGTGGGACGGACTCTCCCGCCCATCCCACAAATATGTGTAAATTATTTAATTCGCGATCCTCAGTTATTGTAGGGTGCATCACCAGCTATTTGATGAATCTATCAACTTAACTGATCGATCAAATATCTCCCTCGATCTCCTTTGATGAGTAATCCCACTTCGAGATAGGGGTTATTATTGAGCTCAATAATAACCCCTCGATCGGTTTCCTCGATCGCCACACCTGCAACTGTATCTGTCGTCGAAATATGTGTATAAGCGATATCTCTTACCCAATATTTCGTGTACGAGAATGTAACGTCCCGATAGGACAACCCAACAACCTTCCATTCTTCTGATAAAACCTCATAGGGAGGATTATCAATAGAAAATGTCTGCCCGATTGTTAGCTTTTCAATGATGTCCATAACCTTGTGCAGTCGTTCGGTTTGTTTACAAGATTTCTTGAAAGGTGCAGGTGCGTCGCTATGAAATTTTCGATTTTGATGCAGAGATTTTTCTCGGGCGACACACCCTACGACTGAATATTGTCATAAGGTGCAGGTACGTCGCTATGAAATTTTCGATTTTGATGCAGAGATTTGTCTCGGGCGACACACCCTACTAATACTATAAAGCTTACTTTGTCAGCTTTATAGCTTACTTGTCACCCCGACAGTCAAAAACCGGGTTTATTGGGTTTTGATGCGTCCTGGACTGAATATTTAACATGGTTTCCGGGGCAGTGGTGAGGATTAGGGAACCATTTACACTTAATGATGCCACCGGATAGCTTTTCTAACTTAGCAGGAGTGTGCCCTGCACCGAATATATCGAGGTTGAGATTGAGGGCTACTTTCGCGGCGTAAGCAATGTAAAAAGTACAAGGTATTGATACAGAAAATATTACTATTTTAGCAATTAGATTATTATCCATAATATATATGTCGTTTGTTTTGATTCAACAGTTTCAGGAAAAAGGTTTCATTCACATCCTATTTAACGGCTGATTTTCCAATCCATCTATCATCTTCCTCTGAGAATTTAACTATTTTTTTATTCAGATCGAGCGAATCAGGATTTATTTTTTTGGCTACCGTTACTGAATACATTTTATCTAGAATATGCTAGATAATTTGTTAATTGTCAGTGGTTAATTATTCTGCATTGTCTCGCTGTATTGCCGTTCCATTTTCATCGCCGTTTCAACTCTTTGATACTCGGCCTCAACCTGTTTTAATAGCTCTCGGGCCGGAGCAGGTAAAGCTTGGTTCGCCTCTGTTCCGATGCGGCCCATGATTTCGAGTTGCTCGCACAACTCAAACAAGCCAAAAGCACCGAGGGTACCGCTGATCGACTTCAAAGAGTGAGCATCCCGCCGCAAAGCTAGCGGATCGGCGTTGGAGATCGCCACAGAGATGCCTTGCAGCAGTTGGGGAGCTGTTTCGAGGTAAAGGTCGATCGCCTCCTCTAAAGCTTCTATATCCCGCAATCCTTCTATAATCTTGGCACTCAGACAACCAGGGCTTTCTGACAGGGCGCGATCGAGATTATTTAATTCACTCCCATTGACGGCTGGGGGCGAATTAAAACTTGTCTGTTGTGTATTTCCCGCCACAGCCCCATTCGATCGCGCTTCTAACTCATTTTCACTGGTTTTTTCTATCTGTTCAATCTGAGAGTTCACACCATAATTTGACCCAGGGCGATCTCCCGACCCGTGGGAGCGAGATTTACAGGCGCTCAAAGCTCGCACCAACTCCTCAATCTCGATCGGCTTGCTCAAATAATCGTCCATCCCCGCCGCCATGCACTGTTCGCGATCGCCCTGCATCGCATTGGCCGTCATCGCCACAATCCAAGGACGAGTCGATTTTTGATTTTTGATTTTTGATTTTTGATTATTTGCGGAGACTTCTGATTCTACTGTGGGATTTTCTGGGGATTTTAGATTGTGAGATGGCTGATTATTTGCCGCCACTGCTGATTCTGCCGCGGGATTTTCTAAGGTTAAATTTGCTGAAAATTCTTCGCGGATGTGGCGGGTAGCTTCTAAACCGTCCATTTCCGGCATTTGCACGTCCATCAGCACCACATCGTAAGGCTGGCGGCGCAAAGCTTCGATCGCTTCGATGCCGTTTCCAGCCACATCCGCGCGATACCCCATCCGCTGCAAAATTTGCAAAGCCACTTTCTGATTCACCAAATGATCGTCAGCCAACAGAATCCGCAGAGGTAATTGGTCGGCCAGCACGGGTATGCTTTGCAAGAAAGGCCCGCTGGTACGCTGGACTCTAATTTCAGTGGCCTGTTCCCCAAAAATATTGATTAAAACATTGTAAAGCTGAGATTGTTTGATCGGTTTGTTTAAAAAAGCAGCAAAATGCACATCAATCGCAGCACTGTTAATTTCTTGTCTGCCGATCGAAGTTAGCATGACTAACGGCAACTTTTGGCAATCTGGATACTGCCGAATTTGTGCAGCCAAAGCCAACCCGTCCATGGACGGCATTTGCATATCCAAAATTGCCAAGTCAAACACCTCTTTAGCCGCGATCCAATCTAAAGCCAAACTAGGCGAAGCTGAAGCCCTAGCCACCATTCCCCACGACTGAGCTTGCAGAGTCAAAATTTGGCGGTTGGTAGCATTGTCATCGACAATTAAGACTCGCTTTCCAGCTAATTCAGGTTGAGAATTGCTCAAGTTAACGGGCAATAAACTGCTGCACCCAGCAACGATCGTGCTGAAATAAAAAGTAGAGCCGACAGAATTGGGATTTTGGCTGTGCGGCTTGTTGCTGAGCAAACATTTGCTAGATCCATATTTTTCTGTGATTTCGCAAGATTCTCCCCATCCCCAATCAAAAACGGCCGGTTGAAAATCTGCCGGAGGATTGCCCGCCAGACAGCCCATACTTTGCACCCACATCCTGCCGCCCATCATTTCGGCTAAATGTTTGCTAATTGCCAAACCCAATCCGGTACCGCCGTAGTGGCGGCTGGTTGAAGAATCAACCTGGCTAAAAGATTTAAACAGTCGATCCATGCGATCGCCCCGAATCCCGATCCCAGTATCTTTAACCGCAAATTGTATTTCGTATGCTTGGTTAATTCCTAGTGGTTCGCCATTAATTACTGACGATTCTCGATCGTCTATCGCTGACACTGAAATCTTTTTGGCACTCACCGAAACCACCACTTCTCCTGCTTCGGTAAATTTCACAGCATTGCTGAGCAAGTTGATTAAAATTTGCCTCAAGCGGGCGCTGTCGCCGAGGGCCGTTGGTGGTACGGAGCGATCGATCAAGTAACCCAATTCCAGTTTTTTTTGTGCGGCCTTGGCAGCTACCAGGTCGAGAGATTCCTCTATGCAAGTGCGGATGTCAAATGGATGTTCCTCCAAGTCCAATTTACCCGACTCTATTTTAGAAAAATCTAGAATATCGTTGATCAGGGTGAGCAAGGCATCGCCGCTGCTGCGGATAGTTTCTACAAAATCGCGCTGTTCGCGAGTTAAGGGCGTATCCAGCAGCAAGCCGGTCATGCCGATGACTCCATTCATGGGAGTGCGAATTTCGTGGCTCATAGTGGCTAAAAATTCGCTTTTGGCTCTGGTAGCAGCTAGTGCTTCGTCGCGAGCTTTTGCCAAGTCTACGCCTGTTTGCTGGCGTTCGAGTTCGCTTCCCACCCATTGAGCCATCAGTTTCACCAACTCTCTGTCTACAGGTCGGAAAGGTTCTGTCAGAGAAGTCCCTGAACAGAAGCACAGAGTACCGTAAACTTCACCCGCGACATTGACCGGAATGCCCATGTAAGCTTCGATTTTGAAAGCAGGATCGTCGGTGTTGAAGCACAAACCGGCAAACATGGCAGACTCAAAGTACATCGGTTCTTTTGCCATTGCTGTAGCTGCGCAAAAGGTTTTTTCTAGATCGTAGATTTGATTTGGGACGATCGACCCATCGCTACATTCAACAGCCATGATTTGATATTTGTCGCCTTGAATGCGCGACAAAATTCCCACCGACAGCTTTAACTGGCGGCATCCCACGATCAGCAGTTCCTGGAGGCGCAAATCAAAGGTAGAGAGGCGGCCGAGCGGATCTGTACGGGGAGTTGAAGTCACTTGGTACAAAGCTTTAATCGCCGCTTCACTTTCTCGCAGTTCTTGTTCTGTTTGCTTGCGCAGGCTGATGTCGCGGGAAATGCCGATAATTTCTTGTACTGAGCCAGTTTCCGGATCGCGGATCGTGCGGCTGGTGGTTTCAAACCAAGTATATTTGCCGTCTTTGCGGCGAATGCGGTAGGTGAGGGTGTAAGTAACTGGCAGCGCCAGCACCTTCGAGTGAGCTCTGGCGACGGTTTCTAAATCGTCGGGGTGAAAATAATTGTTGGGGGTGCTCCCGACGAGTTCTGAAGGTTCGTATCCCAGCAAAGCAAAGCTGGCGGGCGATACGTAAACAAACACGCCTTCGGGGTTGTGTCTGGTGATCATGTCGGTTGAGTTTTCTGCCATCAACCGATACCGGTTTTCGCTCTCGTTGCGTTCGAGTTGAGAATTCCCCAATGCTTCTAGCATTCGGTTGATGTCGTCGGCTAAGCTCGCGATTTCATCGGCTCCGGATATCTGAACCCTCAAGTTTGCGTCGCCGTTGGCTGCGATGTTGCTGACGCTAGTGCTCAAGTCTGCCAATCTTGCCAATACTAAATTTTCTAGCAACAGCAGGGCGATCGCGCTAAATACTAAACCTACTGCCAAGATCGAGAAAGTAAACAGCTCTAGCGTCGCCTCACCTTGGCGAGAGATTACTCGGTCTACTTCTACTCGCAGCAGCAGAGCTAGCTTGCCCCGGATGTCCCGAATCAGGGCGTATCCTGCGACTACGCTGTCGTTGAGCGGCTCGACTAAAATTTCTACTGATTTGAGGTTAGAAATTTTGAGTTTGAGATTGTCCAAATCTTGCGGCCCGGGCACCTGAACCCTAGCGCCGTAACCGGGGTAGTTTGTGGCTCCGACTTTAAAATCTAAACTCGGCAATCTAAAATCCACTGACAGGTGAGTCAGTTCCGAAAGCAAACCGATTTCGGTGTTGTCGAGGTAGCGTGCTAGGATCAGCGTCCCCCGCTCTGGGCCTTGGGCGTTGCTGTTGACGATCGGCTTGGAGGCGATCAGCAGCGTGGCTTCTGGCAGGATCAGGACGCCTGTTTTGGTGGCGAACCGATCGCCCTGCTGTGTCGAGGACTCTCGCAGCGCGTCGCTCAATTGCTGTTGTAAGCTTTTGGAAATCGGGATTTCCCTTTGCGATTTCAGGTCAAAACCTTTGTTGAAGATCATCTTTCCGCTGGAGTCCAGCAGCACCATTAAGTTTAGTCTCAAGGAAACAAATGTCGAATCCACGAAATTTGACTTGACAAATTCCTCATTTCGTGTATTTACAAAAGAGTAAGTATCGTCCCACTGAGCGTAGTCTTGGGCGCTGGTGTTTAAATTTGACAAGTCGTCATCTAGGGCATCTAAAGCCCGCGCGACATCCTGGCGGACGTACTGTACCTCCAGGTTATGAAAATCGTGCAGCAAAATCGTAGATGCAGTGGCATAGAGAACCACAATCAGGCTGATCAGCGCTGCACCGATAATTAGTAGTGTTTTTTTTCGGAGTTGCATGGCGTCGTCCCCCCTTACGGTGCTACTAGGTAACTAGCCCGGGGAGGTTTGAGACGTAGGTTGTTTAGCATTGGCGATCGCAGGGCCTGCGTGTTTTGACGCTGAGTGGGCGGACTGGGAAAAGCCCTTGGTGTTTCCAAGGTATCGGGTATTATACCCCCCACAGCCAGTGTAGTATTTTCACACCTTTAGTTCCCTATTATGCACAACCGATCGGCTGTTCGTGATGACCCGACGATCGGCATTTTCAAAAGAAACGGGCGATCGAACTCAAAAAAAGTTGCCGTATTATACTCGCGCAGCGCACAGTTAGTTGACAGAAGGGGCGTGCTGGGTTGAGAGCGCTCAGTACGCGCTACAGCTAAAAAAATATTGGGCTCCGATCGCGCTGGCGCCCGATCGGGTTACTTCGATAAAAATGTTGTGAGGCTAACAGTTTTTTGGGGGAGGATCTGTCTTTTGCTTTACGGTTCGATGTTCCGAATGCAAGTCCGCATTCATAAATGACGCTTTCTGCTACACAAATACTAGACAAGTCTAGACATTTGCTTCTTACTTCATCGGGAGCATGGGAGCGGCTATCCCTCAGTAAGCTTTCACGGTTTAGCCAACCGCGATAAATTAATTGCTGCGTTCAAATCCCTGTCCATAGAATGACCACAACTTCCGCAATTGTACGTCCTTTCTTTGAGTGGCATTTCTTGAATATGTCCACAGCTTGAACAGGTCTTACTCGACGGGAACCAGCGGTCGGCAACGATTATTTCACAGCCCAACTTTTTCGCTTTATATTCTAGCTGACGTTTGAACTCGTGGAATCCACAATCAGCTATTACTTGAGCCAGTTTATGATTAGCCAACATCCCAGAAATATTTAAATTCTCTACTACTATTTTTGCGTGGTTTTTGCATAAGTAAGTAGTGATTTGGTGCAGGGTATTCTTTCTGAGATTTGCTACCTTAGCGTGATGCCTTGCTAGTTGAATTTTTGCTTTATACCTATTCTCAGAACCTTTGACCTTTCTAGCGAGAACTCTCGACAATCTCTTGAGTTTTGCGAGATGCGCTTTATAGTGTTTTGGGTTCGGAAATACTACGCCAGTTGAAAGCGTAGCCAATTCTTTTACTCCCAAGTCAACTCCTACGACATCGTGTTGCTTTATAGTTGGTTCATACTCCTGCTCGTAAGCAAAGGCAATAAACCAACTGTCGGCAGTCCGCGAAATAGTAATTGATTTGCAGGTCGTGTGAGGCAATCCTTCGTAGGTTTTTACCCAGCCGATTGTCGGCAACTTTATAGATGTACTGCCCACGGGGATAGGCTTACCGCCTGCATCAATGGTGAAAGTGTCGTGATGTCCCTTCTTTTTAAATCTGGGATATCCACTTTTTTTCGAGAAAAACCTAGAGAACGCATCACCTAAATTATCAAAAGCATATTGAGTTATCTTTTGACAGATTCCCGTCTCCTTAATCCATGTGAACTCAGGCTTTACATGGTTGTTAAAGAACTTCTTGAGTAGGTACTTATTAGGCTTCAATCCATCTTTGTAAAGGTCGCTCCAAGTTGCCAATCCCCAATTGTAAGTAAATCTCGCTATTCCAGCGTGTTTACCCATAATTGTCGCTTGACTTTTACTTAGTTTTAACTTTGTTTTGAGGGACAAAAGCATTGTTCAACCTCAACACTGTATTTCTCGATCGCTCAATTCTGCTAGATATTGTACTGGTTTGTCAATAGCATTCTTTAGGTTTTCCTTGATTTCTTTGGAGTAATTTCGTAGACCGTATAATCGGCAAGAGAAACAGTGAATTATCGCCATTAAATCTTCCACTAATTCATGTTGAGGTGACAACGATAATTGATTGGCGACCACAATTTCGCACCCAACCGACGTGGCAAGCTCTTGGATGAATTCAAAGGCAAAACGGCACATCCTGTCTTTATGTGCAATTACGATTATTGATATTTCACCTTTGAGCATTGACAGCATAATTGCTAGAAACTTTTTCCTCTTAAAGTTTAGTCCTCCCCCAATTTCTGACACCCAATCATCGACCGTCAATCCTCGACCCAGGCAGAAAGCCTCCATTGCTAGCATCTGATTTTTGAGTTCCGGCTTCTGTCCACTGGACGAAACTCGACAGTAGACGACTGTCTTTCTGTTGGCCTCTATGGGCTTCAATCCGTTGGCTATCAAGAGATCGTCTTCGGTGTAGAACCGATGACCCGATAGGGTGCGTTTGGCCGGCAACCTTCCCGAAACGTCCCAGCGTTGCAGTGTTTTTACCGACAATCCCAGTTTTTTTGCAAATACGCGCAAGTTTGAACAAAATGGTACACCGTATGCTTGTCTAACAGTGTACCATTTTGTCCATTTATTCGCTACCTAGAGACTACCTCCGAACCATCGAACCAGTTTTATAATAGTGGAGCGAGGCGACACGAGCTTACCAGAAACACCTCACCGCTCTTGAGAAGCGCGATCGCAATTCTGTTTTGTTTTACGGTTCGATCGTTCGGAATGCGAGTCCTTTCTTGGATGCGGACTCG
>NZ_JAUBOJ010000346.1:0-2550 GCF_036700185.1 Microcoleus sp. BM001215392
AAAACGGTGTTCGGTGGATTTAATGATGTGTCTCTCTGCTAGTTGCATTTAGACTATCCATTTTTTAACGCTCGCAATAATTTTCGCTTGTTGACCTTCTGACTAGATCATACTACCGTTGCTTACTACTGCTTACAAACTTAATGAAGTTTTATAATACTATCTTGGAGCTATTTGATATCTGCCACAGGTATCGGTTGTTGGCCTTTGATATCGCGATCGGGGTTTCTGTTTTTCTTAACCGCTGTCAGTCAATCGCACGATCGTTTTCCTGCCTCCCTTGCTAGCAGCACTCGTGGTGGCTGCTATGGGTTCTGCGATGTGCGATCTCGACTACGTACCATCGCCAAAATGCTTTGTAGTGCGCCGTTCACTCTGATCTCAGGCTGCTCGCCCAAGGGACACGTGGGAATTCCGAATCGAGCGGACACGATTTTAAATTTGAGCAGATGCAACACTAACTGCATCAGAGGTGGCAAACACTGGCGGGCCCGCTAAATTCTTTTTTTTCAACGGTAAGAGTCGATCGATCCCATGTTTCTGGGAAGCTACCGCAGCCAGCGCCACCTGAAGATTCCGCTTCAGCTCAAGTTCCGCTATCGGAGAACTTGAGTTGAAGCTAACACTTTTTCTAAGGCACACCGGCGCGTCCTTACTTGGCGTTCATTTCACCAAACCGAGCTCGTTTGATGCCAAAAATGCCAGTTTTTACTTATCAGTCGGAAGCAGCACCTTATCAATTACGTGAATAACGCCGTTGCTAGCTTTGATGTCAGCTTTCACAACATTAGCGCCGCTGACAGTAACTTTACCTGCTGCAACAACCACTTTCAGCGAGGAGCCTTCAACACTTTTAACATCGCCGGATTTGAGGCTAGTAGATAAAACAGCACCAGGAACAACGTGGTAAGTTAAAACTTTAGCAAGTTTGGCTTTGTTGGCTGGTTTGAGCAAATCATCCAAGGTTGCTTTTGGCAAAGCAGCAAATGCCGCATCTGTCGGTGCAAAAACAGTGAAAGGGCCTTTTCCTTGGAGAGTTTTAACCAAGTCTGCTGCTCCCAAAGCCTTTGTCAATGTCTTGAATTGAGCGTCGCCAGATGCAATAGCAACAATATCCTTAGTAGCGGCTGTTGCTGATGGTGAAGTTGTTGGTGCTGGTGAAGCTGCGATTTGCAGATTTCCTGTTTGATTGCTAACAGTTGTGTTGGAGTTAATGTGAGCCCAAGCGGGGAAACCAATCAACGCGCTAGCGCCGATTACTCCTGCGCAACCTGTGAGTTTTTTCATCCAGCTAGGTAAATTTTGATTTTTCATTGCGCCTGCATTTCCTTATGACAATAAAACAGTGAACTTGAATTCTTGTGTTAGCCTGCATCTCCTTAAAAGGTCAGGTTGGGAAAGGCTATGATAGAGAAAAAATTCTCTCAGATTCCCGATCGGCTCAAAACTCCCTCACTATAGCGCAAGCTTAGGAAAAAAGAGGGTCAACCGTTAAATCTGTAGCTCAAAACCTCAATCACCGAACCCGTTTGGGGTAAGTCAGCAGATTTGATCGAAATCGTATCCCCATCCAATCTTCGTACTGGTGTACCATCCATCAGGGTCAAGAATTGATCTAGTGGCACTAAATCGCACGCAGCAGCATCCGCGGCTTGGGTTTTGAAATGTGTAGGAATGACCATCTTTGGTTTAAGAAGTTGCACAGTTTGCTTTGCTTCCGCCGGAGTGTAAGCTTTCGGCCCTCCACCCACAGGGATTAGCAAAATATCTGGCCGCCCGATCAAAATTTGTTCTTCAATGCCGATCGGGCCAGCGACTCCACCCAAGTGTAAAATTTTGACACCAGCTTGCTGCCAAAGCCAAGCCACATTTACCCCAAAACGCCGTCCTCCCTCACGGTCTTTTTGAGTGCGAATGCCTTGAATCCGCAGCCCGTTAGACCTATAAGCGCCTGGTTCGTACAAAAGACCGGGATTGCCCGAAAATCCATCTACCGCCCCTTCATCGAGCAATCTGCTGCTAATCAGAATCAAATCTGTTGGCACTTTAGGAGAGCGATAGCCTGCCGTACAGCCCAGCGGGCGAAAAGGATTCACCAGCACCCTCGCACCGCCTCCTGCGAACAAAAAGCAAGTGTGTCCTAACCACTGAACCGACAAAGAACCAGTAGTTTGAGCTTGATAGCTTTCCCATCCAGATGGCAAACCAGTAAAGAAAGCCGCTAGCAAACCCGTCTGTGCGTAACGTATTAATTGTCGCCGTTTCATCTTTTGGTTGCGGTTATCGGGTGTTGGTCGTATGACGTTATACCATAAAATGCCACAACGTGCGAAATGTGCGATCGAGTTTTATGGTAAAGTGCGTAATGCGTACTCTACAAATCCAGAGAAACTCAACTAAGCAAATCCACTTGATTAAACGTAAAATACGGCTCGCGTTCAAGTTGAGCGTGTATGTCTTTTTCTTTCTCCCTTCTTCCGACTTCCATCAAACTGAATTCGTTACATCCGCTACATCCGCTACAGAATCCGTTGCCGAACTTCCTTCTTC
>NZ_JAUBOJ010000346.1:2650-8445 GCF_036700185.1 Microcoleus sp. BM001215392
ATTCGTTACATCCGCTACATCCGCTACAGAATCCGTTGCCGAACTTCCTTCTTCCATCAAACTAAATTCGTTACATCCGCTACATCCGCTACAGAATCCGTTGCCGAACTTCCTTCTTCCTTCAAACTAAATTCGTTACATCCGCTACATCCGCTACATCCGCTACAGAATCCGTTGCCGAACTTCCTTTTTCTTAAAGCCGTTCCAAAAAATTCCGCAATAATTGCTTTCCCGAAGTAGTCAAAATACTTTCCGGGTGAAACTGTACGCCTTCAATATGTGGATATTCTCGATGCCGCACGCCCATAATAGTGCCATCTTCCACCCAAGCCGTAACTTCCAAAACTTCTGGACAACTCTGCTTTTCTATTACCAAACTATGATAGCGAGTTGCAATCATCGGCGATTCCACGCCTACAAAAACTCCGATTCCTGCGTGTTCTACCTGAGAAGTTTTGCCGTGCATTAATACTGGTGCAGAAACAATTTTGCCGCCGAATACTTGACCGATACTTTGATGTCCGAGACACACGCCTAAAATTGGCAGAGTCGGCCCTAATTCTTTGATTAATTCCAGAGAAATTCCTGCATCTTCCGGCCGTCCCGGGCCAGGAGAAATTACTACTGCTGCCGGCTGCAATCGGCGAATGTCTGCTAACGAAATTTGGTCATTGCGGTAGACTTGGACTTCTTTTGCTACGGGCAACTGGGTACCGAGTTCTCCTAGATACTGTACCAAATTATATGTAAAACTGTCGTAGTTATCGATGACTATGATCACGGGTTAAGTTAGATTTTAGGTGGGAGATTTTAGATTTTAGATTGAGTCGCTGTCTAAAAGCAATAGTTTGAAGATTTTAGATAGATGCCCAAGATAAAAATAGCTGCAATATGTAGGAATAAAACCAAAAATCTCAAATTGGTCATCTAAAACCTATAATTTGCCTGGCCCATAAGTTACTAAGTAGATATGCGGGAATAAACCTTGCTGTGTAACAGAATGTGTATTGCTGTTGGCGAAGCCTCCCCCAAGGGCTGATGCTGCGCTTCACTTCCTTTCACTCTCTTCGGAGATACTTATGTATTTTCCCACTCATTTACTTAACGGAGGACGATCGCAATTTGCACCACTTCCCACAACGGAGGAAGTAGCAGTGCACCAGCGACTATCGCCGCGGCCATTGCGGATACCAGAACGGCTCCGGCAGCGCAGTCTTTGGCAATTTTGGCTAGTTCGTGGTAAGATTGCCCGACGCTCAAGTCTACCACTGATTCGATCGCCGTATTCAACAATTCCATTGCTAAAACTATACCAATTGTGACACCGATCACTGAAATTTCTACAGGTTTGAGGTGCAAAAACAGTCCTAGTCCGATCGCCAAAGTTCCTATAACAGTGTGAATCCGAAAATTGCGCTGAGTTTCAAAAGCATAGGTTAGCCCACCCCAAGCATACCGAAAACTTGTAGCTAAGCTAGAGGCGATTTTCCAGGACAACTCTCGCTTGTATTTCAAGGCTTTCTTCGGCTCGTGGACTGTAGGCATGGCAGAATCTGGAGGCACGATCGCAAACGGTGGGATGTTTGATGAAATTGACGGTTGATCTAGTGGCATAAACAACCAACTTTAAGTTACAGAGATTAACGAAAGCTAGACATTGAAAATTTACTTCATCAAGTCTAATTAACTTTCCTAAGTTTTTACTAAAGTTTTGGTGTAATTTCAGAAAGTTATGTTTGGCTTGACATGATTTGTTAAGTGACCATCAAAGTCAGTTATGCTGTTTGGATCTCAAGTCCGATCGCCCGCAGCAGTGTTTCTTGTCGATCGAGCATTTGAGTCAGACTCTCGTCATCCGGGTGATCCCAGCCCAAAAGATGTAGAAAACCGTGGGATGCGAGCCAAGCTAGTTCAGTCTTTAGGGGATGTCCTTGCTGCTGGGCTTGTCGCTGCGCTGTGTCGATCGAGATGATGATATCACCCAAGTATAGAGGTTCCGATAACTGCATTTCCTCTAGCTGAGGACAGTTTACCTCTAAAGCTGCGAAAGCTAGTACATCAGTCGATCGATCTTGTTGGCGGTACTGGGCGTTGAGCGCTTGGATATCGGCATCGGCGGTTAAACGCAGGCTGACTTCGTAGCCCGGGGCTTCTGGCACATCTGCTTGCTGGTTTTCCAGCCAAACGCTAAACCAATTTTCCCAGGTTTCGGCGACAATCTCCCCGCTGGGTTGATTCTCCCGGATGTTGTCAGCGTCTGCGAGCCCATAACAGTCTTCGACGTTCACCTCAATGTGCATTTTTCGGTTCTTTTGTCAAGGGATGTATTGAATTTTTTGATAAGTGAAAATTGGGCGGGCTAATCGAGTTAGTGCTTTTAGCAGGGAGATTACAACAATCTGCTGAAGATTGCAACGGGTCGATCGCGCGATCGGATCGAACCCCCCGGTATTTAACCCGCTCTTAGAGTGCGTGAGTGTGTGTACCGACGCGGTTTCAATCGGTATTCTAAGAGTTGAAATAGCGATCGAGAAAAGCCAAACCCACGAGTACGCCCAAAAGTCCACCCGCCGTCAAAGCAAAATGAAACAGAGAAGTCGCCCGCTTGCGAACCATATTCCGCATCGCTAGCTTGACATAACTCGGTGGAGGTGCATTGTTTATCGGGGCGATCGGGGTTTCGGGGGCGGACTCTTCGGAGGTTGTTGTCGAGGGAGGTTGAGTCATAGCGGTTATTTTAGAAGGTTAACAAAGAGGCTGCGGAGGACAGACTCGCCACGATGTTAACAAATATGTAACGTTTTGTGTAGAATTTTTTAGCTTTCCGATGGCAGGAGGCTGGTTTCGCGCAGCAGAGAATCGGCCCAAGCAGCATCGGATTCTGAAAGTGCAGGGACTAACTGAGCCGTATAATCGAGGGAGGGTAAAGTCATAGGCGGCGCGATCGTCAACAACTCGATATTTTGGCATTAGTTGGGGAACCAAAGCATCCGCAATCGCCACTATCAAACGACTATGTACTTCCGGCCAAAATTCAGGACTTTCTAAATAGGGATTCATCCCCGGAAATGGATTAGGCATAATAATATATTGTTGAAATTTTCCACAGCATCAACTTCTCACTCCCATCTCCCGCAACAGAGAATCAGCCCAAACAGCATCCGCTTCAGAAAGCGCAGGTACGGGTTCGGCAGTATAATCGATTCTAAAATCATAGGCAGCGCGATCGTAAACCCCATTTAATAACCCTTGTAAATCTACAATTGGTTCCACATCGCCGCCCCGCAAAGGCAAAGGAAAAGCCGGAATTGCATCCGGTAGATTAAACAAATACAAATCAGCCATAGGGCGACAATCTCCCCGACTCACCAAAATCCGGTAACTTGCGTCAATGTCGTTCCCAAAAACAGGCAGAGGTTGGTAAATTCGCAGCAAGTCAATTTCCACTAAGTGCGATCGCCCTGCGAACACCTTATCCCGCTTTTCCTCATACATCTCCCGCCCTTTACCGCGCTTGTTTGTCGGTGAAAGCAGTTCTATTACTGTAACTACTTTCCGAGTTTCCTGTTCGATTACCTGCAAATAACTTTCTCTGATTTCGACTGTTGTAGGCACTCTCACTCTCAAAGCCGTCACAGGCGATGCCATAACAGCCACATTTCCAGTGCTAGAAGTTGCTTGAATTGGCGATCGCTGCACCGCCACATCGGGAATACCGACCAATAAAGCATCTTCCCCGCTGATTTGATAAATTCTTTGTTCAATGTCCACTAAATACTTAGGTAGCAGTTGCGGAGTCAAAAAATCTGCGATCGCCACTATCAAGCGATTGTGAACGGCCCGCCAAAAATCAGGACTTTCTAAATAGGGATTCATCCCCGGAAATGGATTGGGCATAGTAATATATTGTTGAAATTTTCCACAGTATCAACCTCTCACTCCCCTCTCCCGCAACAAAACATCCGCCAAAGCAGCATCCGCTTCAGAAAGCGCAGGCATGGGTTCGGCAGTATAATCGATTTCAAAATCATAACCTGCGCGATCGTATACTTGATTAATCAGCGCCTGTAAATCCAAAACAGGCTCTACATCTTCGGGGCGTAAAGGCAAGGGAAAAGCAGGAATTGGATCGGGAAGGTTAAATAAGTATAAATCTGCGATCGGACGTTGATTGCTGCGACTGACTAAAATGCGACAGTCGCTTTCATTGGAATCTCCCAAAACTGGCAAAGGTTCCCCACCGCGCAACAAGTCTATTTCGACTAAATTGGTACTGCTATCAAATATTTTTTTGCGCTTACTACCATACTTTTCTCGACCTTCCCCCCGACGTTTATTTGCAGGTGAAAGCACTTCAATAACTGTAACAACCTCCTTTGTCGCCATGTCGATGACTTCTAAATATCCTTCCCGAAATTCTTCCGACACTGGGATTCTAACTTTTAGAGGTTCCACTGTTCTGGAAGCGACAGCAAGATTAGATAATACTGGATTTGTGGGATAGCGTTTTTGTTGGATAGATACATCAGGAATCCCGACTAATAGAGAATTTTCACCTGAGATTTCATAAATTCGCTTTTCAATCGCGACGCGGTATTTGGGGCGCAATTGCGGAGTTAGCGACTCTTTAATCGCACTAATCAGTAAATGATGAACTTCTGGCCAAAAGTCAGGACTTTCTAAATAGGGATTCATCCCCGGAAATGGATTAGGCATAGTAATATATTGTTGAAATTTTCCACAGCATCAACCTCTCACTCCCATCTCCCGCAACCAAGCATCAGCCCAAACAGCATCCGGTTCGGCAAGCGCAGGCACGGGTTCGGTAGTATAATCGATTCTAAAATCATAGGCAGCGCGATCGTAAACTGTATTCAACAAAGCCTGTAAATCTACAATGGGTTCCGCATCGTCTGGGCGCAAAGGCAATGCAAACTGAGGAATCATATCGGGTAAATTGAAAAGGTACAAATCTGCCAAAGGCTTTTGATTAGTCCGACTTACCAAAATTCGATAACTTGCCTCAATCTCATTACCAAAAACTGGTAGAGGTTGGTAACTTCGCAGCAAGTCAATCTCTACCAGGTGACTGCGACTACCAAACACTTTTTCCCGCTTTTCTTCATACATTTCTCGCCCTTTACCAGGACGTTTGTTGGCGGGTGACAGCACTTCAATCACTGTCACAACTTCCCTAGTTTCTGTATTTCGCACCTCTAAATACGCTTCCCTAAATTCCACAGGTACTGGCAGTCTTACTTTCAAAGCAGTCACAGGCGATGCGGCAACTGCGACATTAGAAGAAGTAGGGTTTGTTTGACTTGGAGAGCGCTGCACGGTGACATCTGGAATCCCCACTAATAGCGAATTATCCCCGCTAAGCTCATAAATTCTTTTTTCAATATCGACGATATACTTTGGGAGCAACTGCGGCACTAATGATTCAAAAATACTACTAATTAGCAAGTGATGTACTTGGGGCCAAAAGTCAGGACTTTCTAAATAGGGATTCATCCCCGGAAAAGGATTAGGCATAATCGTACCTCCCGTTTATTGCATCTTATCAAAAATCTCAACTGTTCGGACAGTTTCACGGTTGGCGCGGGTGTAGGCGAGAAACCGGGTTTCTGAATTCTGTGAAACGGGCGTCTCGATCCCGGTTTGTAGTGAGAACTTCAGTCCTTCTTAAAAGTTTGTAATAAAGAAGGACTGGGTGCATCTGGTGCAAGGTAAATATATTCGTAGGGGCGAAGCATGACCGCAGTCAATATGGGATTATAACTAATAACTTATAT
>NZ_JAUBOJ010000347.1:0-2088 GCF_036700185.1 Microcoleus sp. BM001215392
GCGTAACTTTGAGAAGAATCTTGTTCCCCCCTTATTAAGGGGGGTTAGGGGGGATCGAAATGCGTAAACCCTAATCTATAAAAACAGAACTTACGAGGGCAAAATATCTTGAAAACTCGATCGACATACTGGCAAATCTTACCCTACCTCCATCCCCAAAAACAAACCATCGGTAAAGCATTAGCTTGTACCGCAGTCTTTACCATATTTTGGCCGATAATCGCGTGGCTGGTGGGCGAAACAGCCAAATTTATAGGAAAAGGAGATTTACAAGGATTCGCCCAAATCGCGGCACTCAGCGCAGTCATATTTCTGATTCGCGGTACAGCCCAGTACGGTCAAGATACGCTGATGGCAAAAGCAGCCTTGACTATTGCTTTAGAAATCCGCAAAAAAGTCTATTCCCACCTCCAAAAACTCAATATCGGCTACTTTGAAACTGCCAAAACCGGAGATTTATCCTACCGTCTCACAGAAGATATTGACCGGATTGGCGAAGTTGTAAATAAATTTTTTCATCAGTTTATCCCTTGTGTGTTGCAGCTAATCGTAGTCATGGGATATATGATTTATCTCAACTGGCAATTAACCTTGGGTGCATTAATTATTGCACCGTTGATGGCTATCTTAATTGGCTGGTTTGGCGAAAGACTGCTGAGTTATTCGCGCCAAAGTCAAAATCGCATTTCAGATTTATCAGCTTTGCTAACAGAAGTATTTAGCGGCATTCGTTTAATCAAAGCGTTTGTAGCGGAAGATTACGAAATTGCCCGCTTTGCAGAAGAAGCGGAACAAAACCGCCGCGCGAAGTATTTGTCGGAACGAGTAAAAGCTCTTCAGTTCGTCGTAGTGGGCTTTCTGGAAGCGATGAGTGTGATTTTGCTCTTTTTCCTGGGTGGTTGGCAAATTGCCCAAGGAAATCTCACTGGTACGCAATTTATCAGTTATATCGCAGGAGTTGCGCTGTTAATCGATCCGATCGCAATTACCACTGCAAATTACGGCGATTTTAAGCAGGGAGAGGCTTCTAGCGATCGCATTTTTGAACTTTTA
This sequence comes from Microcoleus sp. BM001215392, assembly GCF_036700185.1. Classification (NCBI taxonomy): domain Bacteria; kingdom Bacillati; phylum Cyanobacteriota; class Cyanophyceae; order Oscillatoriales; family Microcoleaceae; genus Microcoleus; species Microcoleus sp. BM001215392. The sequence goes on from NZ_JAUBOJ010000347.1 coordinate 1,054, forward strand.
GCAATTGTACCCGCAATCGTCGAAAAGCCAGGGGCGATCGAACTTCCCCACGTTACCGGAAAAGTCGAATACCGCAACATTAACTTTGCCTACCCCCCTCAACCCCCCCTTGACAAGGGGGGGCTAGGGGGGGTTCCGATTTTACAAAATATGAGTTTGTTGGTGCTTCCTGGAGAAATGATAGCCCTTGTCGGCGCATCCGGTGCGGGGAAAACTACTTTAGTAAACTTGTTACCGAGATTTTACGATCCGCAAGCGGGACAGATTTTAATTGACGGGATTGATATTCAAGATGTGACATTAAATACGCTGCGCCGACAAATCGGGATTGTGCCGCAAGAAACTATTTTATTTTCGGGTACAATTGCTCAAAATATTGCTTTTGGTCAGTCTTATTACGAACTAAAAGATGTAGAAAAAGCGGCGCAAATTGCCAACGCCCATCAATTTATCAGCGAGTTTCCCGACGGTTATCAAACTTGGGTGGGAGAAAGGGGTGTCAACTTATCGGGCGGACAAAAACAAAGAATTGCGATCGCCCGCGCAGTTTTGCTCGATCCGCGAATTCTCATCCTCGATGAAGCGACATCGGCGCTAGATTCGGAGTCGGAAGCTTTGGTACAGGAGGCCTTGGAGAGATTGATGCGCGATCGGACTGTGTTTATTATCGCGCACCGTTTGGCTACTGTGCGGAAAGCCGATCGCATATTAGTTCTCGAAAAAGGTAGAGTGATGGAATCTGGGACGCATGAGGAGTTGTTGGAAAAGGGATCTCGATACGCTCGTTATTACGCTCAGCAATTTAGTCAGTAGGCTAAGTTATATTATTATGTTATACCGAGATGTAGGGGTGAAGCATTTGGGCGACAATTCATGGATAAAACGCGATATTTTATATCCAAATGCTTCACCCTCCGACGCGCGAGTGATGTAGGGGTGAAGCATTTGGGCGACAATTCATGGAGAAAACGCGATATTTGATATCCAAATGCTTCACCCTCCGACGCGCGAGTGATGTAGGGGTGAAGCATTTGG
>NZ_JAUBOJ010000347.1:2188-8444 GCF_036700185.1 Microcoleus sp. BM001215392
CATGGAGAAAACGCGATATTTGATATCCAAATGCTTCACCCTCCGACGCGCGAGTTCCGATTTTTGGTGGTACTTGGGGTTAGATCGATTCACTTCGGGATAGCTTTGGTTCACGGGGGTTGTTGGTGGGGTTTGGGCGAAGCATTCGGATATATTAATTCGGGTTTTTTCTATTATATTGTCGCCCGAATGCTTCGCCCCTACGGGGGTTTGCGCCACAACCAAAATCAAAGAAACCGGGTTTTTGGCCGCTTCTGCTGGCCATAACGAAGTATTCTGGAAAAAACCCGGTTTCTGACCACTCGCACGTAAGTTCGATAGGAATTTACTGCAAATCGTATATACTTAAAATACAACAACTATCCAAGATATTAAACACAACGAGTCAGTACAGATATGTCTGCTAAAGATGCCTTTCACGAAGTTGTTAAAAACGCTCTCCAGAAAGATGGATGGCAGATTACTCACGATCCATATACTTTACAGGCAGGAACTTTAGAACTTTACATCGAGTTGGGTGCCGAAAAGGTAGTTGCAGCCGAAAAAGATGGACAGAAAATTGCAGTTGAAATCAAAAGCTTTACTGGCCCCTCCAAAATCTCCCAATTTTATACAGCTTTAGGACAATTCATTAGTTATCGAGCAGCTTTACAAAAATAAGAAAATGAGCGTATTTTATACCTAGCAGTACCAGGAAATATCTACGATAGCTTTTTTACAATGGGGTTTATTCAGTCTTTAGTTCAACAAAATCAAATTCATTTAATCGTTTATGATATAGAACAGGAGGCGATCCTCTTCGAGGGCTCCGCTAACGCACAATGGCAAATGTAGACCTTTATCGGCAACATATCCAAAATCTGCTCTCCCAACACGCTAGTCTGGTGTGGGATGAGCGAATTCAGGCTCAAACTATCTTTGATACTGAGCGAGACCATTATCAATTAATCTATGTAGGCTGGCGCAATCAGCGGCGAGTTTATGGCCCGGTTTTGCACCTGGATATTATGGACAATAAAATCTGGATTCAGCAGGATGGTACCGAGGTGGGTATTGCTAACGAACTGGTTGAATTGGGAGTTCCCAAAGAAGATATTGTACTTGGGTTTGACCCGCCGATGATGCGAAAATTGACTGAATTTGCGATCGGATAAGTTTTAGGGTTTTTTCTATTTTATTGTGGCATGAATGCGATGATGTAGATGCAGATTAAGGGTAAACCCGCAGTCCGGCAAGGGTTGAAACCCCTGCCTCAAAGCGAAAGTCCTCTTGCATAGGACTAAAGAATTAATTAGTCCTCTTCAGAGGACTTTCGCTATTAGACAGGGAATTGATTCCCTGTCGGACTTGGTGGAGTGACAGCCTTTGCAACAATCAATTTTCCACAGCACCTAAAGCTTTGAGCGTGGCTTTTTCAACTTCCGTTAAACCCATGACTCCAGCAATATTCATCCCCTCATAAGGTCTGTCACTTTTCAGTATTTTGATGCACTCACCGGTCTCAATATCCCAAAGTCTAATTGTGCCATCCCGAAAGCAAGCAGCAATAATTGTTTCATTTGAACTGAAGGTAACTGAATTAATTCTACTCGTATGACATTGCAAAATTTTGAGACATTCACCTGTACGGATATCCCATAATCTTAGCGTTCCATCTACACTTCCACTAGCAACTATTTCACCATAATAACTAAAGGCAACTGAACGTATCCAATCAGTATGCCCCTGCAAGATTTGGAGGCATTCACCGCTGCCGACATCCCATAATCTTACTGTTCGATCGACACTTCCAGTGGCAAGTATTTTACCATTTGGACTGAAGGCGATCGCGCGTGCCCAATTCGTATGCGCCTGTAAGATGTGGAGGCATTCACCAGTATGGATATCCCACAGCCTCACCGTTCCGTCAAAACCTGCACTGGCAAATATCTCGCCTAAAGGACTGAAAGCCGCCGAGTTTACAGAATTGTTATGCCCTTGCAAGGTTTGGAGGCATTCGCCAGTACCGATATCCCACAGTCTCACCGTTTGGTCATAACCTGCACTAGCAAGTATTTCACCATTGGGACTGAAGGCGATCGATCGTGTTTCATTGCCAAATTCTGGCAAAGTATGAAGGCATTCACCACTGCGAATATCCCACAGTTTCAGTGTTTGGTCGTAACTAGCGCTGGCAAGTATTTCACCCGAAGGATTGAAGGCAACTAAGTTTACCCGATCGAGATGTCCGCGCAAGATTTGGGGGCATTTATCACTGCTGACATCCCACAGCTTGACTGTTTGCGCGTCATCGCCGCTGGCCAGCATTTCACCGTTGGGACTGAAGGCGATCGACCTTACTTGATTGCTATGCCCTTGCAGCGTATTCAAGCATTCACCGCTGTTGATATCCCACAGCTTCAGCGTTTTATCGTAACTGCCGCTAACAAGTATTTCACCCCCAGGATCGAAGGCGATTGACCCTACTCGATCGTTATGTCCTTGCAAAGTATTCAAGCATTCACCGCTGTTGATATCCCACAGTTTTGCTGTGCGATCGTGACTGCCACTTGCAAGTATTTCGCCATTTGGACTGAAGGCGATCGATCGTATGTGATCGAAATGTCCCTCCAAAGTTTTGAGACATTCACCAGTAACGATATTCCACAGCTTCACTGTGTTGTCGGCGCTGCCACTAGCAAGTATTTGACCAGCAGAATTGAAAGCAACTGAAAACACGCTTTTAGTATGTCCCTGCAAAATTTTGAGGCCTTCACCAGTACCGACATTCCACAGCCTTACTGTTGTGTCGCCACTGCCACTAGCCAACATCTCACCAGCAGGATGGAAAGCCACTGAAAATACAACTTTAGTATGGTCTAGCAAAATTTTGAGGCATTCACCAGTGTAGATATTCCATAACCTTACCGTGCGATCGAAACTGCCGCTAGCGAGTATATTTCCATCAGGATTGAAGGTGACTGACATGACTGATTCGGTATGTCCGTGCAAAACTTTTAAACATTCACCAGTTTTGACATTCCATAACTTGATTGTATTTTCATAACTCCCGCTAGCAAGTATCTCACCGTCAGGACTGAAGGCGACTGACTGCACCACGTTGGTATGTCCTTTACAGGTCAATATTTCTCTTCCACTGCTAGCTTCCCACAAGCGAACTACACCATCAGTATCACCTGTAGCTAACAGTTTGCCATCAGGACTAAATATTACCGATCGAACACCGCCGAAGATTTTAGTAAAGGTAGAATTACTCAAATTCGCTTCAGCAAAATTGACGCGGCGCAAGCTAGCATTTGTAAAATCAGCACCTAAAATAACTGCACGAGAAAAATCTTTTGTTTCTAACGCAGTGCGATCGATTTTTACCAACAGCGTCGCCGCATTCCCTCCCACATAACCTACTTCGCTTTCAGTTTTTCCCCGCGTTGCTTCCAGAATTTCCAGTAGGGGCGACTTCTCTAAAGCCCCCCTTGTTAAGGGGGGTTGGGGAAATCTCTCTTGACTAGCATCGTCACAATCCTCTCTTCCTAATAGGAATTCGGGGGATCTCTCGTGATTGGCATCGTCACGATCCCCCCCGGCCCCCCTTAATAAGGGGGGAGAAATAACATCCAACATTGGTAACAACAAATCCATCACTGCTTTCGTCAGCGGTGCGTGTCCGAAACTCTGAAGAAGTTGCCCTAAATCTTCAGCAACAAATCCCTGCAAAGGCGCGATAAGTTCACCCTTATTTCTCTTCTGGGCTTGCAATCGACAATAATTAGACCAAGCATATTTTTGAGGCGCTGCATTACGATCTAAACAAGACTGTTCCGGCGCAACTAATTCGGTAAAATCTGCCGCCAAAACTCCCAATTCCGCTGCAAATTTATAAGCGACAAAAAACTCTAATAACGAACGGTGCGCCGGACTATAATCGCCATCGGCATTGCGGATCAGCATGGTTTGACCCATCATGTCATAATGCCAGTGGTCTAAGTCTTTTTCCTCTTGGACGACGGAACCAAACAAGCCGCGAATGCGATCGGGAAAACCGCGATAATTCAGGCTCATTTGGTTGGTTGACAGCATTTCCCAAGATAACTCGCATAAGAAATACAGCTTATCTGCTAAAGAAGTAAAAGTGCGTTCTGCTTTGATATCTCTCTCTATCTTCCGCCGCACCGCATACAAATAAATCCGCGACATATCGACGGGTTTTCCTGCTTCAATATCGGGCAATGCTTCCAAAATTAACTCGGTCATCACCGGGCGACGCGCTAAATCCAGTAGTTGCAGGTTTCGCATCACTTTTTCGACAGTAGTTGCTTCTGTTTGAACTGACAGCGCTTGCCGAATTTGCTCGTCGTTAAATTTCTCTAATTCTAATACTTCAAATTGGGGAGTTTCGCCTGTTAAAATGGTTGTTGATGCTTGCAGTTCGGCATTGAACAATGCCCGTCCTTCCTTGCCTTCGGGGAAGTGTTCGGTACGGCAAGTCAGGATGACTTTTGCGCCGGGAACCACGGCTTTTGCGAGTTCCCAGAAGTTGTTGATGGTTTCTTGTCGATCGCACTTAGCGGCCATTTCATCAAAACCATCGAAAATCAACAGAAACTTACCCATGCGATTCAGTTGTTCAAAAGCCGAATAACCCGCCAAAGGTATCTCGTGTTTCCGAAAGAAAAACTCGGAAAATAGCGACTCCACACTAACTGCTTTGGCATAATCTCGCAGCGGAATTACTAACGGCAACCGCGGGCGTTCTAAGCCGCTCTTTTGAGCTTTTTTGTAGCGTTGCAGCGCCATCCAAGCATAGTGCATGGCAAACCAAGTTTTCCCAGTTCCAAATTCTCCTAAAACTGAAATATGTTCTTTTACTGGGTCATCCAACCATAGGTCAATATAACCTTCTATCCAACCATCTCGCCCGCCATAATGACTCACGCCTATCTTGCGGTGAGTATCGGGGTCAAATTCTTCTTTCGTACAAGCTAGCGGCACGTATTTCGTATCAATGCCACGACTGGTAATTTCAGTTTCCAGCCAATCCAGATAAGTGGTAAAATCGGCATCTTGATCCAGCAATTCATCGAAAGTAAAGCAAGCTAGATCGCGATTTTCATCTTTTTTTACTTCATCCCGCGCGGCGCTACTGATGCGGCGGGCGGTGACTAACCAACCTTCATCGGTGCGCTGTTTTTCCACGGATTTGCGCAGGGCCAAGATGTCCTTGAGCCCGGCTTCTCCGGCGATTCCGCGCACTAAAATGCGATCGTACTTTTTGCGTCTCACCGGAACATCGATAATCCATTCAAAATAGTTATCTTCGCAGATTTGATAAGTTTCAAATTGATAATTTAATGTTTCAAACCAACCGCGAACTTGTTGTGATAAAATGAAAGCTTGAGACTTTTGAATATTCGTTGATGCTGCTGCCGGAAGTGCGGGAACATCTTCGGATTCCAAGCGCGCAAACTCGGTGCGAATTCCTTCCAGCGTGGGCAAGCGTTCGATGCGATCCATTACCAGAGATAGGCGTTTTTGTAAAGAGGCGATCGCATTTCCCACCATCACATCGCCAAGGGTTCGCGTCCGCTTGGCTACTTCCATAAACACGGCCGCAAATGCCATGAATTCCCGTCTGGGATCAATGCCTAAATCTCGAAGTTCTTGGCCCAAAGCACTTTCGTTGAGAAACTCATCGCCTGCTTGAATTAAAATGGCTGGGCTGTCGGACTCGAAAGCTTTGCGAAAAGCTGATTCAATCTCTTCTTGGCGAAACAGTTCTAAAATTTGCTTGGGTTTGCCAGCGCCGTATTCTACTAAAGTATAAACGTAAACTCCGCTAAAATCTGCGGGTGGCGCGTCGGGGTCGAGGTTAAATTTTTTTAATAATTTGATGACTGTTTCGTTGCGCTGAAGCCTGTCTCTGATGGTACCGAAGGGAATGGCTGTCAGGAGGCTGATAACTAAGTCGAGACTAATTGGGATCATTTAGGCTTTCCTGTTTTTCCGTGGGAGTTATTCTCAAATCTCAAATCGGTAGGCTGTGTCCCTGAAATGCGTTGCGGGCGATCGCACATTGCTCTGTTTTTATGTTAACCCATCAGCCAACTGTTGCACGCAGACAGTCCGAGATTTGTCAGATTCCGAAAGTCCGAGATTTGTTAGATTCCAAAAGTCCGAGATTTGTCAGATTCCGAAAGTCCGAGAGGGTGCATCTGGTGCAAGGCAAATATATCCGTAGGGGCGAAGCATGACCGCATTC
>NZ_JAUBOJ010000348.1:0-8388 GCF_036700185.1 Microcoleus sp. BM001215392
TCTGACATCTGCGGTTTCTGTATCAATCAAAGACTTATGCAATTCAAGTCTAATACGAAAAATTGGTTTGTAGTGAGGACTTCAGTCCTTTCTTCTCTGATAATTCCAGTCCTATAAAAAGGTTTGTAGTGAGGACTTCAGTCCTTTCTTTTCTCAGCAATTTAGTCCTATAAAAAGGTTTGTAGTGAGGACTTCAGTCCTTCCCTTTCTCAATACTCTAGTCTAAAAAAGTTCGATCGTTCGGACTTCAGTTTTTTCTTTTCTGAGGACTTGCATTCCTCACTACGAACCGTTTGACAAGCAAACGCAAAAGATGAAATACAAAACATTTCTCGAACACATATCTGAGTTGTACAATAACTGGGGGACACCGCAAGCCGAACCAAAATCCAGTCAATTTCAGCAAATAATCAACTCTCTGCAAACCACAACGACAGCCAATGCAATGCAGTTGCTAAATTGGGCTGTCGAATGTATGTCTTCTGAAGAAATCTACTGCGAAATCGGCTGCTTTCAAGGCGGTAGCTTAATCGGTACGCTGCTAAATCATTCACAAATAACCGCTTGTGCCGTTGATGACTTTTCTGAATTTGATACTTTTGGCGACAGCAGCGATAATTTAGGAAAAAATGTAACCAACTTTAATTTATCAGAACAAGTTGTTTTTTGCCATCAAAATTTTGAGGAATTTTTCTGGGATTTGCGGGAAATGCAATCTGCCGAAAAAATTGGTGTATTATTTTATGATGCTGCTCACGATTATCGATCGCACTTACTAGCTTTACTTTTATCAAAACCTTTTTTAGCAGACTCAGCACTGATTGTTTTAAGTAATAGCAATTGGGATGCCCCGCGTCAAGCCAACTGGGATTTTATCGCCGCCCATCCTGAGTGTCAACTGCTATTTGATTTTTCCGCGCCTGAATTTAGCGATGCTTGGAATGGCTTGCAGGTTTTCAGTTGGGATGTCGTCAATACATCCGGCAATTACGATTGGTCAACTTTTCAGAAATTGAGCAGTCGAGCGGCGATTCAATCAATTTACGATTTGCAGCAACCCGACCGAAAAAAAATCACCGAAGAGCTGTACAGTCAAGCTTTAAACCTGCACCAAGCCGGACAATTTACCGCAGCAGAGGAGAAGTACCAGCAAGTTTTGCAGCGCGATCCAAGTCAAGTAAATGCTTGGCAAAATCTCGGCATACTTTATTATGCCACAGAGCGGTATCGAGAAGCGCAACAGGTGCTGAGCGAATGTTTGGCGGTGGATTCCTCCGTAGCTGGCGCTCATTACAGCATGGGCTTGGTGCTCGAAAAAACCGGGGATGTTATCGGTGCCGTGACAGCTTATCGAGAGGCGATCGCCCTCGACCCTAATTGCATTGATGCTTATAATAATTTAGGAAATATTTTAGGACAAATCGGCGATGTCGATCGAGCTGAGTCAATTTACCGTCAAGCGATCGCACTTAATCCCGCTCATTTCGGCAGCTACCTGAATCTGGGAAACTTGCTGCTGTCGCAAACAAAAGTCGATCGCGCGATCGCGGTTTACGAAACAGCAGGGCAATTGCAGCCCGATGCTGCGGAAGTTGTCGCCAATCTCGAATTGGCCCGCCGTCTCAAAAATGACCCAATTCAAGCATACCTTTATTTTGGCAACGATTGCTGTGGGCGCGGCGAATATCAACAAGCCGTTATCCAGTACAGGAAATTTTTAGAAGTTCAAACAGGCGACCTTCAATTATATTTAAATTTGGCTGAGTGTTACCAACATTTAGAGGAATATGCAGCAGCAGTTCAAGTTTGCTGGGAGGCGATCGAGCTTTATCCAGCAGATGCCAGTCTTTACCGCAATTTAGTCTCAGCAATGCTCGCATCCGGGAAAACTTCAGAAGCGATCGCAATTGCTAGCCAAGCGTCGAGTTTATTTCCCCAAGAGGTTTTTTTTAATCCGGGACAGTATTTAATTTTGCCGGTGATTTATCAAAGTGTAGAGGAAATAGCTGTTTATCGCGATCGGTTCGAGACGGGAATCAAACAGTTAATCCAACAAACCAACCTCGATACAGATGCAGGCAAACAAAAAGCTTTAACAATTATCGGTCAGCACACCAACTTTTTTCTAGCTTATCAAGGCTGCAACGACTTAGATATTCAGAAACTGTACGGGGACTTTGCCAGCAAAGTCATGGCTGCTAACTACCCGCAGTGGGTAAAGGATTTACCGCTACCTCCCCCCAGCAAAACCGGAAAAATTCGCATCGGCTACATATCTGGTTGCTTGTGGGGACATACAGTCGGCAAATTAACCCTCGGCTGGCTGCAACAGGGCAGCAGCGAATTTGAAATATATTGCTATCAAATTACGGAGACGCAAGACAACTTTACTCAACAGTTCCGATTTTACAGCGATACTTTCCGCTACATCCCCGGCAACTTAGAATTAATCTGCCAACAAATTATTGCTGACCAATTACACGTACTGGTTTTTCTCGATATTGGACTGCAACCGCAAATGACTCAACTTGCAGCCTTGCGCCTTGCTCCCGTTCAGTGTAGCTCCTGGGCGCATCCGGTGACTTCAGGATTGCCGACAGTCGATTATTTCCTTTCCAGCGACTTGATGGAACCGGAAAATGCAGTTTTACATTATTCAGAAAAATTAATTCGCTTGCCGAATATTGGTATTTGCTACCCTTCGCCAGCAATTCGATCGGCAACCGCCACTCGTGGAAATGTTGGGCTGCGCGAGGAGGCTGTTGTTTACCTGTGCTGTCAAACTCTCTGCAAATACCTGCCGCAGCACGACTACATATTCGCCCAAATTGCCCGACAGGTTCATAGAGCTCAGTTTGCCTTTATCTCGCGTCCGAATGCTGATATTGGTAAACTATTTCAGCAGCGCCTGCACGGGGCTTTTGCTAAGTACGGTTTGGATAGCGGGGACTTTTGCGTGATTTTACCTAAAATGGATGAGAAAGCTTATTGGAACCTGCAACTTTTGTCTGATATTTTTCTCGACAGTTTTGGTTGGTCGGGAGGTCACACAACTTTAGAAGCGATCGCGTGTAATTTACCAATTGTCACTTGTCCGGGAGAATTTATGCGGGGCCGCCATTCCTTGGGGATTTTGCAAATGTTGGGAGTGACAGAAACCGTTGCTGACAGCGCAGCAGAATATGTAGAAATAGCTGTGAGGCTGGGGTTAGAACCGGAATGGAGGCGGGGTATTGCCGATCGAATGTCGCGGTCACACGCGCGTCTGTACGGCGACACAGCTTGCGTTGGGGCGCTGTCAAATTTTTATTACCGTGCGATTGAGTCAGTTTAATTACTCGACTGCGGTGAGGACAGGTTTGCAGTCGCAACGCTGCGGGCGAAAGTGGCGTAACTTGCACCTTCAGCGAAGGTTGCAGATTAGTTTTTAATGTGGTAGCAGTGGGCGATTTAAGTATGAATCTGGTTGTGAGGTGCTTAGTTTTACAACTGAATGCAACTGTTTTGTCAGTTCTCAACCCCGATCCCATCGGCGATCCCGATGCTTCTACTGTTAATATACAATTGAAAACAGTAGGAGTTTGCTGGAAATAAAGTCGGCTGTTAAGTAATTTTACAGTAAGTTGCTGCGGTCGCTTAATCGGATCTTTATATTGCAGCGGATATTTTTTAAGCAAGTATAAAGTTGCCGATATGTTCAATAACTAAGTCGCTGGAATCGCGATCTGGTTGAGCAGCTTGGAGTAGGATGCAGTTGATGGAGTTAAGAGGCGATGGTGGCGATCGCTCGCTCGCTCGGGTCTACCTCGGCAAGATCGAGCTAAACTTAGTAATATTGGACTTAAGTTGTTTCTGAGATTAAAATGAATTTAGATATTAGTTAGAGAAACCCAGAATCCCGCTGGCAGTTCGCAGCGTACAATTACCGCACGAGCGAACTCTTAGCACATATTCTGTCTGGCTGTTATCCGTAGCGCCAAAGCTCGCAGCCGAGCTTAAATGAGAATGTGACGTTACCAACTTAATGTGATGTAATGTCAAAATCATGCCCAATTTTGAAAAATTGAGCTAACTTAACAAAGAAAGCCCCTGTTGCACTACTAAACCCGCAACGCTTCATTTGGGGTCATCATCGGTTTCTCATCCAGAGTGACCGACTTACAACTAAAGCTCGCAAGCTTTATTCAATCGCAGATTGCGTATGATTCAATTCAGGGAAACAGGGTAAAGATGGGTGCATTTATACGGATTGTATTGGTCTCAATTCCGCCAAGTCGAAAACTGTCTGCTAAGTGTCTGGCCAACTACGCCGCAGCCGTTCACCCAGATATTCGCCGAAAACAGCGCCGTTCGATCGTGCCAAAGTTTTGCGGGCAGTTCTCAGGATTGAGCAGATCCAGACACGAGTCTGTATTGTCAAGCTAAGTTGACAAAGTTTGCAGGTTCCAGACAAAAAACGGCAAACAACTTCCATTTTTTGTGAGAAAGGCTACAATCGGGAAGGTCTTGGTAAGATCCAATTTTACAGTATTGTGCTTTGACCCTCTGAGGAAGTTGGGTTTGAGGCAGCAGAACCGCATCTGAGGTGGCGAAAAGTGGCCGTGCAACTGTGATGTCAGACAACATCATCAAAGCAGCAGGCGACTAAACAGCTCACACCTTGAATGCGCATAAGTTAGAGGGTTCCGTGCCGGAAAACTTGCACGGGTAAAAGATCGAAGCGGCGAAGCAAAAAGCCAGTATTTTTTGAGGTGCGATCGCTCGCATTTGGGGTTGTGATTTTCTGGGAAGGTATCGCAGATAATGCGGTTATTTGTTGCGAATGAAAAAACCGCAGGCTGAAAATCGAAAATCGTAGTGTTAAAATCTGCGATCGTAGATTGCATCGGCTGGCTGCTTCAAACCAGAATTCCAACTTAAACTCATAAAACTGGTGCAGTTTCGGTAACTGCGCAACTTAGCAGACAGAAAATCCCACTATTTCTTCCTACAGGAATGTCAATACTGGCTAACTTGTCTAAACTACAAACAGACACTATTCCACTGTTATTTATTCTTTAATTCAGGAGCATGAGGAAAGCAGCATGATCCAGGCTAACACCGTACTCGAAACCAAAATTACACCCCAAATGGAAACAATCGATTTGCTTCGGAACGGCGAAAGCGTTCTACCTGAGAGTGAGTTGGAACTCTTTATCGACGAAGAAGACGATCGAGAAGATTTTTTAGACAGTTCCTCCGAGGAAGACGACACTAAAGCTGGCAAAGGTGCTAAAGCCCGCCGTCGGGCTCAGGCAAAGAAAAAGCATTATACAGAAGACTCTATTCGTCTTTACTTGCAAGAAATCGGTCGGATTCGACTGCTGCGAGCAGATGAAGAGATTGAACTCGCCCGCAAGATTGCAGATTTGCTGGAATTAGAGCGAGTTCGAGAACAACTGCTCGAAGAGTTAGACCGCGAACCCAAAGATAACGAGTGGGCTACTGCTGTAGATATGGCACTACCAGCATTTCGTCACCGACTCCACATAGGGCGGCGGGCGAAGGAGAAGATGGTGCAATCAAACCTGCGTTTGGTGGTGTCGATCGCCAAAAAATACATGAACCGCGGTTTGTCCTTCCAAGATTTAATCCAGGAAGGCTCTTTAGGCTTGATCCGTGCCGCTGAAAAATTCGATCACGAAAAAGGCTACAAGTTTTCTACCTACGCAACTTGGTGGATACGTCAAGCCATCACCCGAGCCATCGCGGACCAATCGCGTACGATCCGCCTACCGGTTCACCTTTACGAAACCATCTCGCGGATCAAGAAAACTACCAAACTGCTGTCTCAGGAAATGGGTCGCAAGCCTACGGAAGAAGAAATTGCTACCCGGATGGAGATGACGATCGAGAAGTTGCGATTCATCGCTAAATCTGCACAATTGCCAATCTCTCTCGAAACTCCGATCGGCAAAGAAGAAGACTCGCGTCTGGGAGACTTTATTGAATCTGACGGGGAAACGCCAGAAGATCAAGTCTCGAAAAACTTGCTCAGAGAAGATTTGGAAAGTGTTTTGGACACTCTGAGCCCCCGAGAACGCGATGTACTGCGGTTGCGTTACGGCTTAGACGACGGACGGATGAAGACCTTAGAGGAAATTGGTCAAATCTTTAACGTCACTCGCGAGAGAATTCGTCAAATCGAAGCTAAAGCCCTGCGCAAGTTGCGACATCCGAATCGGAACAGCATCTTAAAAGAATATATCCGCTAGAGCATTTGTCTCGCATCACCCAAAAGAGTGATCTCCACTCTTTTGGGGCGACACCCCCCATCCCCAAAAGAGCGATCGCTGCTAATGGTACGGCTGATATTTGCTGCGCGGGTAAATCCCGGCATAAATTGCGCTGCGCTAAAAGTCCGCGGGCAAAATTTTGGGAGTCCCCAACGGAACTCCCAAGCTTTGCAGTGTCTGAAAAGTTTTAGCTAAAAAATTAGATCGGGCCCCAGAAGTGAAGCACGCCTTGACCGGAAACCAATTCGACGATCGCAGCGGTAGAGAAACCAATCATCGCCAAACGACCGTTCCAATTTTCAGCTCCTTCGCTGAAGCCCCTGTTCCAAGCGTTGCGTTTTTGTTCTTGCATAGTGCGAACTTCTTTCGTTAACTTTTGTAAGGCTTATGTAAATAAATATAACATTCACTTGAAAAAAGTGCAAGTGTGTGAGATGTGATATCGGTAACAAAGGTCGATCGACCTTTCTCCTATTCGTTAACGAGGAAAAATCGCCAATTCGGTATCCGGATCGAACAAGTGAATTTTATCATGGGCGATCGCCAGCCAAAGCTCCTCGCCAACTCTCACCGAGCGCTCCGGAGGAATTCGGACTTGCATCTGCACGGCGGGAGCATCAGTCAAACACACCCGCAAATAAGTTTCATGTCCCAAAGCCTCGACAATTTCCACTTGTACCGACAGATTTTTGGTAGCAGGAGGGTGAATGGTCAGATGCTCGGGTCGGATGCCCAAAATCAACTTTTTGCCGTCATACCGCTGTAGATTTTTCGCCCAAATATCCGGCAAAGTAAAGCGAAATTGGGGGTGAGAAATCAACAGCGGCGCAGTAAACTGCACGGGTAAAAAATTCATCGGCGGAGAACCGATAAACTCAGCAACAAACAAATTAGCAGGCTTGTTGTAAAGCTCTAGAGGTGAAGCGACTTGCTGAAGTTGACCAGCATTCATAATCGCAATGCGATCGCCCATAGTCATCGCCTCAGTTTGGTCGTGAGTCACATAAATAGTGGTAGTTCCCAACTGTCGCTGCAACTGCACAATTTGCGATCGAGTTTCGGCTCTCAACTTAGCATCGAGATTCGATAGCGGTTCGTCCATCAAAAACACCTCAGGATTGCGAGCCATCGCCCTACCCAAAGCCACGCGCTGTTTTTGCCCTCCCGAAAGTTGTTTGGGCAAGCGATTTAAAAGCGGTTCTATTTGCAATAATTGAGCTACCGCCCGGACTCGTTCTCCCACCGCCTTTTCCCGTTGCGAAAAATAGCGCAAACCCGGAGGCAACTTGCGAGTTGCTCCCACTAAAAAATCCTCAGATAAACTATATAGTTGCTCCTTATTTACATGAGAAGCTAAATAATTAATCACCTCTTCGATCTTATTCCTGATTTGTTCTGCCTTCTCCCTTCTTCCTTTTTCTATCCCTGTCTCTGTCTCTTGTTCCTTCTTCCCTTTTATTTCTTCCCTCTTACTTCTTCCCTCGGACTTGTTCCTTGTTCCTTGTTCCTTGTTCCCTCGGACTTTTTCTGTCTCTGAGCGGCGCAATCCAAAGGCGAGATTGTCGTAAACGGTTAAGTGAGGGTAGAGAGCATAATTTTGAAATACCATAGCGATATTTCGGTCTTTAGGAGGCAAATCATTAAGCAGGCGATCGCCAATCCAGATATTACCGGCTGTCAAAACTTCCAAACCAGCGATCGATCGCAGCAAAGTGCTTTTTCCGCAGCCAGAAGGCCCCACCAGTACCATAAATTCCCCGTCTGCGACTGTCAGGTTAATTCGCCGCAAAACGCTGTTAGAATTTGAGCCAGAGGCTTCTGGCGAGACACTTTCGGGGACAATGTTTGCTGCTTTTTCCTGTTCTCCTTGGCGGAGCGGAAAACTTTTGTAGATATTTTCTAATATAACTTGTGGCATCAAACGATTTTAGATTTTAGATTTTAGATTGGGCATGGGCACAGGGAAGAACGCCTGCGCAGGGCATTGGTAATTGGGATATTTAAGGTTCGTTCAACAGTTGACAGTTGAGGGCTTGACAGTTGAGGGCTTGACCGAAGGAGAGCGACCTCTACCCTTAAGTCCGAGGATTGGAGTAATGAATAGTCTGATTTT
>NZ_JAUBOJ010000349.1:0-8330 GCF_036700185.1 Microcoleus sp. BM001215392
ACTCCACAACTATTGTATTTAATAAAATTTTGTGAATCATTTAGACTTGCTATATATCAATGACCCTAAATTGTCAGCTAGCAATGAATTACTGTCTCGTATCGTTAAAACTCTGGAAATTGGCGATTATTGTTTGAATTTAGACAATCAAACTGCTAAGGATTTTTTGGTAAATAATCCTCAGCTAGCCTCTAAGTTATCTAAAAAGTTAGTTAAGCAAGTGTCAAATTATGACTCCCTGTTAAATCTCTACTCCCAGTGTTGCATTTACTACAACCTCGACCAAGTAGCTAACTTTTTGTCAAGAATGAGCTCTTTTTATGAAGGGGTTTTAGAAAAATCTGCGACACAAATCGGAATTGACATAGATTTTCCTTATTTGAAAAACCGCTTTGAGAAGCGAAATTTCATCAGTGAAAAAATTCTACAGCGTAACCAAGTCTCAGAGCAGCAAGCTTGGCAGGAAATTCTCTTGCTATTAAAAAGTTTAGATTATTGGTGTAGCCATCGGAATCAATTGATTCATCACGGCAAAGGAATGTCAAAAAAACGGATGAACTCATTGTATCAGGAGGAAGTCAAAAAAGAACATCTAGATACTTGTCCTCCCGATCGCATAATTGAGCACATGGCAAAAATCCTCACCAGCAATTTAGAAATCGTCAAACCAGAATACCTGCATCAATTCGTCCGTACTTCCACCCATCATTACATTTACAGCGAAGTAAAAGACTGGGCTATTACTCAATTATTACACGAAGGACTGCAATAAATACCCCTCCCATTTCTTAGTCCGCGAAGGCGGACTTCGTTTGTATAGACGCGGTTTCAACCGCCGGGTGATATTCGATTAGATCGCATTAATCAATTATTCAATTTAAAATTGTCCCCATGCCCGATGTCCGATGCCCAATTCCCAATTGCCAATTCCCCATGCCCAACTCCCAATTCCCCATGCCCGATGCCCAATTCCCTCCCAAACTAACATGATTTGCCACATTCTCATCGGCCCACCAGGCAGCGGAAAATCCACCTTTGCCCAACAACTAGCCCCCCTAGCAAACTATCAGATTGTTTCCACCGATCGCATTCGCGAACAACTCTACGGAAATGCCAGCATTCAGGGAAATTGGACAGAAATAGAACATCAAATTATACAGCAAATCCGAAGCCCGATCGCACTTAAGCAACCAGTCATCTACGATGCTACCAACGCCAAACGCGCATGGCGAATGTCACTCCTCATGCAGCTAAATTCCGATTCCTCCCTAATTTCCACAGAGGAATGCACATCAGAACCCATATTATGGATGGCTTGGCATCTCAAAACCCCCTTAGAAACTTGCCAGCAGCGCAATCAAAACCGCGATCGCATCGTACCAGACAAAGTAATCGCCGATATGTTCAAATCCCTGAAAGACTTCCCGCCGCTTCCGGCAGAAGGCTTTGCAGCCGTCAACAGTATTCCCCAAACTGACGGCGAGTTTGACATGACAGACATTCAAACCAAAATTCAAAAGCTTGATCGCGCCTGCACCAACCGCATCAACCGCACCAAACACGATCAAATTACCCTCCACCAATACTCAAAACTGCAAGATTTCGATCGCTTGCTGCATTTAATAGCATTAATTATCCGCTATCCCGGCATCGGATACTTACATATCAACGACCCAAAAATCTTAGAATCTATTTTAGGAAAAGTACCGCAATTTGCCGATTCTATAGATGAAATTTGTGCTGTAATGCACCAACAAAAAGCTAGTATTTATGCTGATTATAACAAAATTACAATCGACTTGCAATGGCTGCAACAAAATAAACTAATCGGCATTGAAAATAATACTATTTCTCCAGATCGCACAAATCCCATTATTCCCCCTCTTGTAGGGGTGGTGCCCCCGTGGCCGCCCTGGTTAGGACAAGTAGAAAACGATATTCATATCACCATCATAGAAGACTCAAACCTAATCACTCACGCTTACTCAGATTTAGAACCCTTCACTCGACTGTTAAAAATTATTCGATTTATCATCCACCATCCCTTTTTGCCAAACTCCGAAAACCGCAGTCAAAAAGTATTGACAGAGGCGCTTAATGCCAAAAATATTACCTTCGGGAAACGCTTGGATACCGTACAAAAAGATATCGAAAAAATCCTAAAACCTTATCAAATATTACCAGAATTTGCCCTGCGCCACGGCTACTTTACCGGCACAGGTATTTTATCGCAGCGCGAACTCAATCAAGTATTCGCAATTCTGCAATCTCAAGCCAAAAGTTTAGAAGATCCGGCAGCTTTAGCAGTTTTTGAAATGTTTAAAGAACGGATGAAACTCAGCAAGCTTAATTTTCCTGATGCTTATCCAGTCAGGGCGATCGCAAATCATTGCATTGTCGATACTGACAGCATTTCCGATCACAGGGCTTTATCAAATAATTTAGCCCAATTGGAAGCAGCAATTATCAGCGGAGAACTCTTAGAATTGGGCCGCTTTGTCGGTGGCGGTCGATTTTCGGGAGATGCAGATGGTTTCTTTTTAGTGTGGCCGTTGCAAATAGTATTTTATAACTTTGCTTGGTATTTGGGGTTTGAATGTGAAAGCAAACAAGATAAGGGTTTGTTGCGTTTTGAAAGGCTAGATAGATTGTTTTTAGGTCGCACTCAAGGGAAAAAGCGCGATCGCCAGACTCAAGAACAATCTTTACAAAAACTGAATCAACTTTTAGCAGCAAGTGCCGGGATATTTCTCGGTAAAACTGCTAGTTTGCAGCAGCAGTTTCTCAGCTCAGATAAAAAAGTGCGATCGGGCGCTGAAATAACAGTTGAACTTTGGTTTAGCGACGATAAATTTAGATTTGTTGCTGAGGGAACTAAGCGATTTCCAGTAATGAAGATGTCACCTCCTGTTCGAGGAAAACAACCTAAAGGTTCTAAATCTCTGTTTTCTTTGCAACCAACTGGAGATGCTAAATTTCCCCATCGGTTTCGAGTTGTATTACCAAAGTGGTCTTTAAATGATGTCAACTTCGAGCAGTGGATTATCGGGTTTAACGGTAGTGTTAAAGTAGTGAAACCGCCGGAGTTGGTCGAGAAAATTAAAAATATTGGCGATCGCATTGTTGAGGTTTATCGCAGATAATCAAGAATATAGGACTTATGCAAGAGTGGTCAGAAACCGGGTTTTTTAGGAAAATACCTCGTTAGAGCATCGTAAAGTCGCTAAAAACCCGGTTTATTTGGCGGAGTGCGTAAGTCTTGGAATACCTATATTGAAGTTCGATCGTTCCTAAATATTTAAACACAATCCCTAGATATTAAAAAATATCTAGGGATTTATTGCTTCCATTAATTCGACTTCAAGAGAAGTCTAAAGAATTCCTTGGCCCGCGATCGCCCAGTTTATTTATTGGTTTCCATTAATTCGACTTACAAAGCAGTCTAAAGTTGACCCTAAATACAAGAAATTAGTATCGATCGTCTATCCGTTTCCATTAATTCGACTTACAAAGAAGTCCAAAGGCAGCTTCAGCAAGGACTTTGGGTTTGATTCTAGAAGTTTCCATTAATTCGACTTACAAAGAAGTCCAAAGATTATACAAATTCTCACAAAACAGTCTACTACAATGTTTCCATTAATTCGACTTACAAAGAAGTCCAAAGTTTTCCATCGAAAATATTTTAGCGGGTAAAGCTATTAGTTTCCATTAATTCGACTTACAAAGAAGTCCAAAGATGGGTCTAGCGTTTCCTACATCTTAGGAGATAAGATGTTTCCATTAATTCGACTTACAAAGAAGTCCAAAGATCTAACAAAGCAGTTGTTACCAACGGTAACACAACAGTTTCCATTAATTCGACTTACAAAGAAGTCCAAAGCGGTTACTCGCCAAACGCAGCGGGAATAACATCGATCATGTTTCCATTAATTCGACTTACAAAGAAGTCCAAAGGCTAGCTCCTAGAAGCCTTGCCCTGACCTAAGTCTACAGCACTTTTTCGCGGGGGTCAAATTTCTCTGTCAACAAACACAGAATATTCTCAACAAACCCCCACTCGACGTTAAAATCAGCCTTCCAAACCCTTATCGCAAAAGGATTTCGCGGGGGGGAACGACAGAATAAGGGTTTCAGCACTTACCTACCCCCCACGAAAAAGCGAAAAACACCTACCCACCAGTGCTCAGAAACCGGGTTTTTTCGAGAAATACCTCGTGACAGCCGACAAATTAGATAAAACCCGGTTTCTTTGGCGTAGCGCGTAAGTCCTCATTCGCACCAAAAACCTAACCCACTCCACAACCAAACATCTATATTATTGGTAAAGCCAGACTCACCCTTCCACCCATTCAAAATAATACAGTGAACTTGAACGGAGCAACAGCAGACCAAAACGGGTCATTCATTTATTTCGTTTACCCCTTCATATTTGAAACCAAAAATTTTCCCACCCTCAAAACCGCCATATCCCAAGCCCAAATACCAACCAAACAAAACCAACTCCTGTGGGAATCCCAATCCTTTCCCAAAGACGACTTGCTATTCCATGTCGCCAACTACCTCAACCCCACAGATAACCACCCCCCCACAGCCAGCTTGTGGAAACTCAACGAAGTAGCCCGCGACATCCTTGGCTTCCGAGCCCAATGGCAATTAATCACCCCCATCGGTGAAATACCATTTACCTTTGGCGAAGCAGGAGAAGGCAACAAAGCAATTCAACTAGCACTCTTCCAAATAGGAGTCGGATTTTTCACAATCAGAACCCAGCCAGACTCCGACGACATTAACGATTGGCTCAACTTTCTGCACTACTTTCGCTTCCTCGAAGGACAACAAGGAACCCACATCAAAGCACAGCGAAAAGTCAGCTTCAACCCCGAAACAAAACAAGCTCAATACGAGCCATTTTTTCCAGAAATAGCAGGCGGCAACACCCTATATACAAATGGAAAAGTTCACTTCGGCGAAGTAGTAACAAACCTACTAAAAAAATCAGCATTACCACCCAACTCCCTACCCGAACCAACATCACAACAATGGTGGAGTGAAATATTTGTCCCCGGACAAATGCTACCTTTCACCGCATTATTCGCAGACAACTTGCCCGCCGATGAAACCCAACTTTTACTCTATAAATTGCAAAACTTATTCCATGAAAAACAAGGCAACAATCCAGCCCCAGAAGACATAGAATTCAACAATCCCGCTTGGTTGCCCTACGCCAGCCGACAATGGTTTATCTTTTCCCTAGAAGGTGGCAGCTTCCTAGCAGCCGATGCCCCTCAAACAGACTTTTTCCGCAAAACCTTGCCATCGCACTTGCGCGACCAATATTTTTTATTATTTCTCATTGCCCTGCACCAGCGCTTTACCCTAATGATGCTATCATCAAAAGTAGCCATTAATTGGTTAGCAGACGGCGACAACAAACACGAAAATAAACACAGCAACAGACAGCGCGAACAAGTATTTGAAGAAATCCGCAATCAACTATTAGTATTCACAGCGCGAGGCTACTTCACCCAAGTAATGCAGCGCCAACACCACCATCGCTGTTACCGCCAGTGGCACGACGTATTTCAAATCAAAGAATTATATCAAGAAGTCAACGACGAAGTACGTGATATGTACGAATACAGCCTGATGCAGCAAACCCGCCGCTTAGAAAGCACAATTCAAGTTATCGGCGTAGCTGTAGGTATCGGCGGCATTATCGCCTCCAGCATTGCCAATTATATTCAACAGCCCCTAAGCTTGAAACCAACTTGGAAAATAGATACAATTCATCCAGCAATATTAATTTTATTATTAAGTGTAGTAGCTGGTGTAGCAGCCGGAGGTCTAACTTGGTTGAGTACCGGCGGCTGGAATTGGCTTGTTAATCGCATCAAACAGGGAGATAAAAAATAGTGCTGATCTGTTAAAGTTGGGGTTGTTAGGTTTCCTGCCAACCCAACCTACAAAGTAACATCCAAAATCTAAAATCTAAAAAATCATGACTATCTTAATTGCAAATATCGGCACTTCCGACCTCGCCATCCAAATTACCATAGAAGGCGAAAATTACTATTTACCAATTGACTATTTGCCTAGTGAAGCCAATATTAGCGAACAAATTGCTAAATTACCATCCAAACAGCAAGAATTGTGGAACTACCAAAAACAGCGCAGCTATATTGAAACCATCCTTTACCGTGATTTAGGATTTCCCGTAAACATGGAAAAACCCACGAAACAAACTAGCCGTAAATTAACTCAAGTTGTATTGGAAAAGTACCAAGAAAACCCCGATAAATGGCATCCTCGAATTAAACCAGCCCGCATTTTGGGTGCTATTCAAAAAGCTATCAGTATCGGCGCAACCAAAGGTTACATATTTGTGACCAACCAAGTCACATCTGAAAAGCCTGAAGGACATGAAAAAGACACAATTTATCTATATGACATTTTAGTACGGTGGTTGGAATTAGAAAAAATAACATTCAAACTCGAAGCAAAAATTATTGATAGCACAATAGAAGCCAGGAAATTAGAACCTCTCCTCAGCGAATATGCAAAACATATCAAAGAAATTGTCAGAGATGAAAAACTAAACCTATTATCTGCTGAAACCGACCATAAAGCCCCCGATAATTTGGTGTTCGTGAGTATCAAAGGCGGCACTAACAATATGATCACAGCCTTACAAATTCAAGCCATAGACTCAAACTTTAAAAACCTAGTTTTTATCGACCCCGAATTAAACTTAGAGAAAATTCTCCAAGGAGAATCTTCTGACTGTACCTTAACCTTGTACTGGCGACATCTCCGCAGCCAAAAATATAACACCGTAAGACAGTTGCTTTCCCGTTGGGATTTTGACGGCGCTATTCTGGTTCTTGACGATTGGCAAAATAGTCTCAACTTACTCCCAGATGGAATAGTCAATAAAGCTGATATTGAAAACAGTAAAAATGCCATAAAATCAGCAATTGCAGCACTCAACTTAGGTTTAGGCTTTATCAATTTAGACCGCGCGGACACCAAAAATATTCTTAAATCCCATCCAGAAATTTCCGCGCTAGCAGAATTAGAACAAAACTATGAATCTTGGCTAAACTTGTACACCCAGTGTCGTATTTATTGGGAATTAAATCAAGTAGCCAACTTTTTATCACGCCTGAGTTCATTTTATGAAGAGTTGCTCAATTATTTAATTATTAATTTAGATGGTAGTAAATACTTTAAGGGCGAAATCTATGATTTGCAGTTGCAAAAAAACTTATTTGAACCAGAATTGTGGGATATATTCTATCCCTGTGCAAGCAAAAATAGTAAAATTAAAAACCACGACTTTGACAAGAAACCCTATTGGCTAACAAACCGCTGGGACAAGTCTAGATTGGTTGAAACTTTAGTAAATTTTAAAGGGAGAGATCCTGTAGATTGGGAATATATTAAAGAATCATTGCTGATGTTAGAATATTGGGTTAACAAAAGAAATAAAATGATTCACCTTGCTAAGGGTGTATCAAAAACAACTATGTGGGAAATGTTAAAATCAGATCGTGAATCGGAAGATAAACAAGTAAAATCTGACGCAATAAAAGCTTGCAACCCGGATGAAATATTGCGGGTAATGAGTGAAATATGCAGCGTAAGTTTTGAATTGTTAGATATGGAAAAACCATCTTTTGTGGGATGTGGGGCTACTGCATACTATATTTATTCTGATATAGTTGGTTGGGTACTCAACCACCTGGAAACAGACGAATTGCAATAGCGTGCAGTATCCCTAGTGGTAGGGTGCGTCAGTTATGAAATTTTGAATCAACACGAAAAGTATCGTTCTGACGCACCGTTTGTTAGTTTATGCGTCAGTTGTGAAATTGTTAGTTTGGAATCGAAATAATGCTCCCTGACACACCTTATTACATTGTTACTTGTTGTATAGCCTCTGAACCTGTTAACGAGTAAAAACCGCTGGCAAAATTGCCAACGGTTTTTACTTTGGGAGGAACCTAAATGCAGGTGTTTCCATTAATTCGACTTCAAAGAAGCCATACTAAGACTGTAATGAAATTGCACTTTCAAAGACAGGTCAGACTGATATTGACAAATTGACTAACTTGTGATAAAGATAAAAAGTAAAAAAGCAGAACAGAGTGTCAACTTTTGACTTTTAGCTTTCAGAAGGCGGACACAGCAGCCTCCAGAGTTCACCGGGAATTTCCTCAAAATGCTCTAGCAATACTTCGGACAGTTTTTAAGCAGCGAGAGTACCATAGGATAGGACTGACGCAAGGTTAGGGTGATTTAAAATTAAATTCGGGTCTAAATCTAACTTA
>NZ_JAUBOJ010000350.1:0-8303 GCF_036700185.1 Microcoleus sp. BM001215392
GAATGCGGTCATGCTTCGCCCCTACAAACATATTTGCCTTGCGCCAGATGCACCCCTTCTTCCTAATGACTAATGACTAATGACTTCTTCCAGGCTATAACAACTCACAACTAACAATAAAAAAATGACAAACCAGTGCATGATTCCTGTAATGAAATCGCCTCAAGACTACCAAGCATTTCGCATCAGCCCGGGCGATACTAATAGATTAGCCATAGTCTTCGATCCGGCAAGCGCGAATGCTTCATTAACTGTTTGCGTTGAGATTTTTGATGCGGGCGGCAAAACTCCTCCTAACCGCCATCAACTGGCGGTTGAAATGTTTTTTGTACTCAAAGGGAGAGGGCAAGCGACTTGTGACGGCAAAACAGTTATTATTAAACCTGGTGATAGTTTATTAGTGCCTCCAATGGGTACTCACGTCATTGAAAATACGGGCAGCGAACGTCTTTACACTTTGTGCATTATGGTGCCAAATGAGGATTTTGTCGAACTAATTCGCAGCGGTACGCCAGTCGAGCTCGATGAGGAAGATATGAGGGTTCTCGGGCGATCGGATGTACTCGTGCCGTGCTAGGTTTGCAGTTATTCATACCCAATTCCGGTTAAATACCCCTAAATCTCTTAGTCCGCGTAGGCGGACTTTGTTTGTGTAGTAGCGATTTCAATCGCCGACTGCTTTTTTAGTTGATTTTTTGAGGATTTATGCTGAGAGTTTGTCCGAAAGAAACAGCATCAATGCTAACTAGAGATGGCGTGCGTTTGGATGCTGACATCTACCGCCCCGATGCGGCGGGCGAATTTCCAGTATTGTTAATGCGGCAACCTTACGGCAGGGCGATCGCATCTACGGTAGTATATTCTCATCCCGCATGGTACGCCAAACACGGCTACATCGTTGTCATCCAAGACGTGCGGGGACGCGGCACTTCCGAAGGCGAGTTCAACTTATTTGCTAGCGAAACAGCAGACGGATTTGATACCGTCAATTGGGCCGCTAATTTACCCGGCAGCAGCGGCAAAGTCGGAATGTACGGCTTTTCCTACCAAGGCATGACTCAACTATACGCCGCGGCGGCTAAACCCAGCTCCTTAATTACAATTTGTCCGGCAATGGTAGGCTGCAATTTATACGCAGATTGGGCCTATGAAGGCGGCGCATTTTGTTTGCAATCAAATCTCGGTTGGGCAATTCAGTTAGCCGCCGAAACAGCTCGCTTAAAAGGCGATATTTCTGTCCATCAATCCCTTTACGCAGCTTCGAGAAACCTGCCGCTATACGATGCCGTTCCGGCACGTCCTGAGATTATTAAAAAATTAGCAGCAGGCTCATATTATCACGATTGGCTCGCTAATTATCAACCGAGCGAGTATTGGGAGAAACTCTCACCAAACATCAAAGACTTAGACTTACCTATGCTGCACGTTGGCGGTTGGTTTGATACTTATTTGCGGGGAACAATCCATCTTTACCAGGAAATGGCGGGCCGGAGTTCTTGGCCGCAGCATTTGATTGTTGGGCCTTGGGCGCATTTACCTTGGGGGCGGAAAGTTGGAACGCTGGATTACGGTTTGGCCGCTTCTAATCCTGTGGATGAGTTGCAAATTCGCTGGTTCGATTGCTTCCTCAAAAAACTTGATACAGGAATATTAGATAATCCGCCAATTTCTTTATTCGAGATGGGGAGTAATAATTGGCGTCACTTTGATAAGTGGCCTCAAAATCACCATCAGTCTTATTTTTTAGCAACTAACGGACTGGCCGCGATGCGAGAAGATGCGGGGATTTTAACCGAGATTTGCGCCGATGTTTGCACTGATGATATATTTGTACACGATCCTTGGCGGCCTGTGCCGTCTTTGGGAGGACACGCGGCTTTTCCTGCTGGTTCATTTGAGCGATCGACAATTGACTGCCGCACCGATGTGCTAACATATACTTCTGCACCCCTCGCAGCAGATTTGCACCTTGCAGGAGAGGTATTTGTCAAAGTATTTTGTACCGCGGATGTGCCGACTTTTGACTTGTGCGCCATACTTTCGGAAGTCAAAGATAATGGCAGCGCCTACAATTTTACTCAAGGTTACGTGCGCGTAAATTCAGGTACAATACCTGTGAGAATTGCACTGCAATCAACTTGTATGCAAATTGCGCGAGGTAATGCGTTGCGCCTGAGTTTGAGTGCCGCTTGTTTTCCAGCTTATGACGTGAATCCTGGAACTGGCGCGCCTCCGGGTGCAGCGCGGTTAATTGATGCTAAAATTATGACGCTGACAGTAAGTTGCGGCGGGAGTTATCCTTCTCAGATTTTACTGCCAATTGTCGATCGCACAACTAAACCCATCTAACTATGAGCGTTATCTTTCACATCACCCGCAGCCAACAGTGGGAAGAAGCAAAACAAGTGCAATCCTATCGCGGAGATACGCTAGATACAGAAGGATTTATCCACTGTTCGACTTTGCCGCAAGTTCTGAAATCTGCCAATAAATTTTTTGTGGGACAAACAGGATTACTGCTGCTGTGGATTGACTCGGAAAAAGTAAAATCTGAACTTAAGTATGAATTTGCCGCCGGTGAGGATTACCCGCACATTTACGGGGCGCTGAATGTGGATGCTGTGTTGCAAGTTTTTCAGTTTGAACCGGGTACAGATGGCAAGTTTGAATTGCCGGAAGAATTAATAGCAAGTATCAACGAACAGGCTTAGTATCCTGTGAAAATAGTTCAAGAAGTATCACTTATTAGTCGCGGTAATTTTGAGGAATCAGCAGAATGGGGAGTGATTCAAAATGAAATCAGGATTGCTATTGACGCCATCGTCTGGCCTGTGGGGGCATCAAACTTTACGATAAATCCCACCAGGCACGCAAACGGTGTCAAACCCATTAAAAATGCTTGTCTGGCTGGTCTTCAGGACAATTTTGGATGGCAGCTTGAAACTCAAATCAGATTTGCAACTAGATCCCCTGGAAGAGTAGATGCTACTAAAATTTTAGATAATGATTTATTTGCCTTAGAATGGGAAACAGGAAATATTTCATCAAGTCATCGCAGTGTTAACAAACTGGTTCTCGGTATTTTACGAGGTATTTTTTTAGGCACTGCATTAGTCTTGCCGAGCCGCAAACTGTACCCTTATCTGACTGATAGAATTGGCAACTATGAGGAACTAGAACCTTACTTTGATGTCTGGCGCGCCGTTAACATACAAGCAGGTTTCTTGGCTATATTTGTCATAGAACATGATGCCGTTGATACTAGCGTACCTACAATTACCAAAGGCACAGATGGTCGCGCTTTAAAATAAAATGTGGGTTTTTAAGAAAACAATTCTAATTGAATTGACTCGCTTTGTTGAATTTGTCTGATTTTATTTTTTGTTTTTCCCCTTGCTGATTCCCAGTTTTCTACGTTACCATTTGCCAAGTCTTGTAACCGCTTTACTGCTGGTTCAATATCGCCGATTTCTGTACCAAGCCAATACCTGCCCAACTTTTCGGCTGCATAAAATGTAGTGCCAGAACCTCCAAAAGGATCGATTACAACCTGTCCCGGATTAGATGCCATAGCAATGATGCGTTCCAGCATAATCGGAGCTAATTCGTTGGCTCCCCTTTTCTTGTGCTGTCGGTGTCTGACTGGCGGAATATCTGTCCACATTTCCTCAATTAACGTCCACAAATTTTCAGAGCAAATTTCTTCAGAAGCATTTTCCCAGACATCTTCGGAAGCATCCCAAACATCCATTAAGTTAATCCCTTGAGGATTTAATTTTTTGCGGTGTCCGCCATAATCTTTAATCTCTCCGCCGCAATGTCGGCAAACTTGAATCGGCGTATAAACTTTATTAAAAACTGCTGGTTCGCCTTTTGTGTAGTAAAGCAATCCATAGTGGGCGGGAGACATTTTCTTGCCGCGAGGAAAGGCTTTAGGCATTCTACAAGCTATCCAGTGACGAAAGTCCATGCCTTGCTGATTTAAATATGCGCCGTACTCAATGCACCACTTTGGTAAGTTGAAAATAAATAGACTGCCGCCCGGTTTAAGCACTCGAATGCTTTCTTTTAGCCACTGTTTTGACCAAGCAAGATAATCGCTGGAATTTAGGCTGTCGCTCGTACCGTTACCATAATCTTTGCCGAGATTAAATGGTGGGTCTGCAAATACAATATCTGCACAGCAATCGGGAATAATACCTAAAAAATTTAGACAGTCTTCCTGGTAGAGAATGCCGTATTCGCTTTGATAAACCTCTCGCAATCCCGCATCTGCTGCCTTCACAGATGATATCAGACTTACAGCTTGCATTTAACTATTTATTTTTAATAACGATCGCTTCAATCATAGTAATTGTATTGATAATTGTCAAGAATTTTTTGAACCTACCCGACTGTTGCCATATTTCCCAAATATCAATTAACATCTACCAACTCTGCCGCCAGTTTCAGCGCATCTTCGCGAGTCGCAATTCTCCCCTCCACCCGCGCTAATTGAATCTCCATTAACAATTCACCGATGCGCGGACTTCTGGGCAAATTTAAAGATTCCATTAATTCATTGCCGCTAACTAATTGTGTCGGATGAGCAACAATATCATCAGCATCGAGATAGCGATTAATTAACAGCGAAATCTCCTCAGCCGCAACTCCCGCAGCTACGGCTAAAACTGCTAAAATTGGAAATACTATTCCGACATCACGAAACAAAAAATACTGGTCTCGTAACGACATTTTGGCAATCGGTTGTGCTTGCAGTTTTGGTAAGTATGTCAAAAGCCCGATCGCACTTTTAATCTCTGCATTGCTGTACTTCAACCGCAGTAACTCTGTTTCAGCGATGGTCGGGTCGGAATTTGCCAAAATAGCTAACTTCCCGATCGCCAACAATGGCGTTTTAATTGTATCGCGAATCGATCGCGAAAACTCTGTCCCCAACTCCAGATAAATTGCCGCCAAATTAGCAGCACACGAGTCAATTTTTGTCAAGATGTCGAAACGGTCGATCGCACTTTCAAACCAAATCGAAAACAACCCATCTTCGCAACCCTTACAAATCCAAGGAACACCGTTATTATTGCTCAACAAATAACCTAATTCCGTGCGCACCCGTTCCACCGCCACCCGACTCAACAGCGGCGCCAGTTCCCGAATCGCAGATTGTGTTTCCGGTTCGATCGCAAAACCCAACTGTGCCGCTTGGCGGTAAGCTCTTAATAACCTCAGCGGATCGTCCTCTAAATTCGATCGCGAAATCATCCGCAGCAAACCCAACCGCAAATCAGTTTGACCGTCCAAAGGATCGATGATTTCTCCAGTAAAAGGATTGCAGGCGATCGCATTTATCCGAAAATCGCGGCGGTGCAAATCCCCCTCCAGACTCCCCCCGAAAGCCTGCGCAAAATCCACCGTACCGCCCGCAAACACCACCCGCGCAATCTGTCGTTCCGCATCCAACAACACAAATCCACCTTTGGTGCGATCGGCAATTTTGCGAGCAGTTTTCACTGCCCGTGCTAACATAACGAAATCCAAATCAAAATAGTGCGATCGGCGGCCCAGCAGCGCATCCCGCACCGCGCCGCCCACCAAATAAACAGGCGGTGTCAGCAGTTCCAAATCGAACGGCCAAGTCTCAGGAGATAGCGCAGGTGGCAAATTTATCGGCATCGCAACAAAAATCTACTTTCCTTACAAACAATTAAACTCTTGCTACGCTAGATTAACAGAAAGCTCGAAATTCACCAATTTTTTTGAAATGCACAGAGGATATCAAGAATGTGTATTTGTATTAACTGCCACTATGTAGACCGCTGCTTCACCTACCACGCCGTAGAAGGACAGCACGAACAAATCCACCTCACCGAAACACCCGATTTCGACCCCGTAGAACCCACCATCAACGTCAACATCCGCCCCCGTCAAGACGAAATAGAAATGGAATGGGATGTAGTCGGGTGTCAAAGTTTCAAACAAGAGACCGGCAAATGGGTCAAATTGCGGCCGGGCGAACTTGTACCGACTTGAGTCAGTTGACAGTTGACAGTTGACAGTTGACAGTTGTCAGTTGTCAGTTGTCAGTTGTTAGTGATAATAACTAATAACAACCAATGCCCAATTCCCAATGCCCTGGGAAGGCCAATTCCCAATTCCCTATCCCCTATTCCTAAATCTAAAATCTAAAATTCAAAATCTAAAATCCAATGTCCTATTGCTTAAACCCAACTTGTCAGAATCCGCAAAACCCCGGTGATGCAGAATTATGCCAAAGTTGCGGCTCAAAATTGCTATTAACTAACGAACAATCGCTATCAGCATCTCGCTACCGTACCATAAAGCCGATCGCACAAGGAGGCTTTGGCAGAACTTTCCTAGCAGTTGATGAAACCAAACCCCAAACTTTTGCGCAGTGCGTCATCAAGCAATCTTTACCGCCCAACACCGCAGCCGAAAAAGCCTCTCAACTATTTCACCAAGAAGCAGCCCAGCTAGAAACCTTGGGGAAACATCCCCAAATTCCCGAATTAATCGCGCATTTTGAACAAGACGCAAGACAATATTTAGTACAAGAATTTATCGACGGCAAAAATCTAGCCCAAGAATTAGAACAAAAAGGAGCATTCACCGAAACCCAAATTCGGCAAATCCTCAATGATTTATTGCCCGTAATCCACTTTGTTCACAAATCCAAAGTCATTCACCGCGATATCAAACCCGAAAATATCATTCGCCGCCGCCTATCTCCCGCCCCTTTACCCGCCTTAGAAAATTCCTATCAACCCTCTCCTTTCCAAAAAGATATCGTTTTAGTAGACTTTGGTGCAGCCAAAAAAGTAACAGCAAACGGATTGCCACAAACTGGTACAATTATCGGCAGCGCTGCTTATACAGCCCCAGAACAATTGATGGGAAAAGCAGTTTTTGCCAGCGATATCTACAGTTTGGGCGTTACCTGCATTCACTTGCTGACTCACATTCCTCCCTTCGACTTGTTCGAGGGCGCCGAGGATTCTTGGGCTTGGCGCAATTATTTGAAGAGTGCTGTTAGCGACGATTTCGGCCGCATCCTCGACACCATGCTCCAAAGTGCCACCAACCGACGCTACAATTCAGCATCCGCAGTCATTCGGCAGTTGAACCCCAAGCCGGTGTATTTAGACGCGCAGCCCGTGTTGGATGCGCCGGAAACAGGCGCAGAATCGAAGCCTAGACTCGCCGGGACACCTGCGCTTTTGAGTCGGGAACAGCAAGCCGAAATTCAGCAAGCTTTACAAGATGCGATCGCCCCGTACAATGTTACAATCCAAGTCAGTCAAGCCAAGCAAAAGCTGAATATCGTCATTAACAGAACCGAAGACAATCCCGTTTACTATCCGCACTTATCCCAAATAATTGCCACCAGAATCACCGATTTGCAGTTAAACAAAGTCGCAGCCATTAAGCTGTTGGGAAGAGTTAACAATTCTCGTGTCCCCGAGTGGAAGGAAGTATTGCAAATCGATCCCAAAATTCAATTGAGAAACAAACTCGTGCGGCTGCAACACAATCAATTAGCCAAGAAAATCGCCCCAGTTGCTACCCAAGAATTTTGGCTCCCGAAGTTGAGACAGGGAGATTTCTGGATCGATTCGCTAATGTTTGCTTTAGTTTGGTTTATCTTTGGCTCTCAAATAGTCATTTTTAATTCTTGGTTCGCACTCATAGTTGCATCCGGTTTTATGGCGGTCAAATATCAAGTTTCTCAAGACAAAGAATTTGCGAATAAAAACTTATTTGCTAGTTTAGTTGTGTTGTTTCTGATAACTGGTGGGATGGGCAATTCAAGGATTTTAAACACGGGAATATTTGGCGTTCTTTTGGGTTGCTTAGTTGTCGCTCTGCCTCTGTTTTTTGTTAAGGAAAATTATCAGTAATCGTGAACAGCAATCCCCCAGACGGAACATCCGTTAAAAAATACGGCTTAGCGTTGCACACCTCAACACCCGAATTAGGTTTAGCAATCAGCAATTTTTCCGGCGATTATCGCTGCCAAACTTGGAATTTGGGCCGCAGTTTAGCCACGGATTTGCACCAGCATTTAGTAGAGTTTATTCGGCCACAAACTTGGGCGGATTTGGCTTTTATTGCAGTGGCGAAGGGGCCCGGAGGTTTTACGGGGACTCGCATGGGTATGGTGACGGCGCGGACTTTGGCTCAACAGTTGGAGATTCCGGTTTTTACTATTTCAACTTTGGCGGCTGTTGCTTGGTTGGAACCCCCCCAACCAATCTCCAGAACTAACCGCGCCAATATGAGAAAAAAGT
>NZ_JAUBOJ010000351.1:0-8262 GCF_036700185.1 Microcoleus sp. BM001215392
TGGGGTCAATGCTTCAATCTAAAATCTCAAATCTCAAATCTAAAATCGATTGACTTTTAGTCGAGCTTGCCGATCGATAACCTTGTCTCTATCTTAGCGCGCTAATTCGACAATAAAATTGGTTCGCAGTCAGGACTTTAGTTTTGCCAATCCGAGGAATCGCATTCCGAACGATCGAGCTATTTAAAATTCTCGCTGCGAAAATATGGCGATCGCAATTGACAGCAGCAGCACCACATACAGCAAACCGTAGCCCGCATCTGTAATCAAACCGGCCAAGTAAGGAACTTGTCCGTAAACAGCATCGTTTCTCAAATTAAATCGAGCTAAATCCGGCAAAACCAGATAAAGTCCCATCATCAACTGTTCAATACCAGGATTTTTAGATAACTTGCCCAAAGCCACTAAATCCCGCGTCGAGTGTCCGACTAAATAGACACCAAATGTCAGTAAAGTTGCCAGCAGCGAACTGCTAAAAACCCCAAATAGAATCCCAACACCGGCCATGAGGCACAGCTCAAACCACACGAACAGCGCAGCGATTAAAATGCTTACCAAAGGGTAAGGAATGCGGCTAAAATTCAGAATAGCCAGATAGATAACAGTCATTGCTGCTACCAGAACCAATAGTACCGCCGACAGCCCTAAATGCTTCCCAACAATTAACTCAGCGCGACTTATCGGTTTGGCAACTAGCAAGTAGACAGTCCGCTTTTCAATTTCTTTGTTTACCAGTCCCGCAGCCACAAAGACTGCGACAATTAGACCTAGTAAGCTCATAGCCGCCAAACCGATATCTAAAATAATTTTATTCTCGGTTGTCGCCGCCAATTGCGGTATCAAGCGCACCGAGGCTCCCATCAACAGAGCAAAAATAATAATTAAGTACAAAATGCGATCGCGAATTACTTCCCAATATACATTGGTCGCGACTGTCAGGATTCTTCGGAAATTCATCTAGTTATTAACCTGCTGGAAACTTTCGCAATACTCAGAGTCTAAGCAACAAGGAAGTTTGGCTCTTCCGTACAATGTACGGAATTTAACCGAGGTTAGTTGAGGGTAGAATTCCAGTTTGAAGATTTTTCTCGCTCGGACTCACTCTCCCTCGCTTTCCCACCTTCCCATGTCCCCATCTTCTAGCTGCGGGACACCGGCTCCCTGAGCATATCCGGCTTTGCAAAAAGCATTTTTTCGGAGAGTGCGAGCAGTTCAAGAGTTCGCGAGAATTGTATACTCGCGAATTTTTAAACTGCACTACCACAGCAAAACACAGATCCTCGGGAGGATCAAACTTGACTGTCTCCCGCAGTTCCATTTTTTTTCAGTCCGGGTTGAGAGCGTTTGATCGCGTCGCAGGTTACAGTCGCCCGATTTCCTATATCGATTACATCGCAAGACTTGGTAAACGAATATATTTCCGGTCTAAAAACCAGCCCCAGCCATGTTGCCTGCATTTCTAACTGATAGCGAGACTGTCCTTGGACGATGGAAGTTTTGACATCCCAGCTCGCATCTTCTGGGACTATGCGAATTGTTTTTAACGCTTGATTTTTCAGAAAAAATCGCTCGTTGTCAATATCTATTAACATTTGCTCAATCTGCGGCCACGGTTTGGTGCGGGCTTCATTTTGCAGGTATCTATCCATGGCATTGAGGATGACAACTCCTCGGGAGCGATTAATAGTTGGCTGTTGAAATGTCACCACATAATCGCTTTTCCTCAAATCCTGCGATAAAACGCTGGGATACTGTTCTATCCAACCTTGAATTAAAAAGTGAAATCCAAACCAACAGGAAAATACTAGGTGAATTAGCGTTATCATCAAAAACTGAGGCCGCAGCAACGACCTGATACCTTCCCGTTTTGACTCGCTATTCCAAATCTGTATTACAGCCAAAATTATTACTGCTATAATTGGGCCGCATATCCATGCTATTTCCTTCCTGTCTGACGGCAACCTGATCAGCAACCACAAACCGATTAAGATGCTTGTCACCCACGGACTCAGACTTACTTTTTTAATCACAAAAGGTGCCTGGCTGGTCAGCAAACCCATTGACAGTATAAACAATAACCAGCTCATATCAAACATCAGAGTTCGCGTCGGCCAGTCGGTGGCTGCGGCCACCGATAGCAAAGCTAAGAAGATGCTGAGCAGTAAAGGCGTCTTCCAGTGGACAACTTTAGGCGGAATCAGTGCCTTTTGGAATTTTTTATTGGTTTCCCAAAGGTTGTTTGTCAGCTTAGTGAGTTGCTGAGTCACATCCAAAAATTGTTTCATCATAGATTTCAATTATTGACGCTTTGCAAAAACAACACGGTTAAAATAACGAAATTGCTGACAGTGTGGGCGATCAAAACTGCCCCAAACTGCGTAGTTACTCGAAAAGTCTTTTTGGGAGGGCGGCGGCTGAGGGTTGGCGGCCCCAAAAACTGAGGTACGGAAGCTTTTTTGTTGCCCGAAACCATCTTTTCTACGAATTCTAATCCCTGCCATTTGGCGAGAAAAGTTACTGCCAATATCGAGAGTGCGATCGTAGTTATTGTAGGGTAAGTATTCGGCCCTCCGCCTAATAAAATATAACCGATAAGTTGTTCTCGCAAATCTTTGGAAATAACGCTTTCAATGCCGAAAAAAACTAACCAACCTACGCAGGTGCAAGCGAGATTGAGGATGGCTGTATATTCAACGCTGGTTTTGGGGCCGAGTTTCAGTAGTTTTTGGAGAAACCACGATTCGATCGCGATCGCCAAAAACATCATTAAAATTTGCACCAAAACAGTCCGAAATGGGAAAACACTCGCAATCATAAGGATTCAGGTATATCAGCCCGTGTTAGATTTTAATTGTACATCACAAGCGGAATAATCTTAAGCGCAGGTCTTAGCCCCTAATTCTCTCCGATCGGGGAGCTTCAACATCAGGTGGTTGAGGTTCTATCCTATAATCTTTTGAGATCGGCAAACTGAATGAAAAAATTAAACATTCAAGATCCGCGATCGAATACCCACCCCGAGACAGACTCAAATAACTGCTGATTATGGTAAGGAATGGCATTGGTATTCGGACAGCCTCATCCCGTTCAGAACGCGCCGCGGGTCAGATTCACGTCTACGACGGCGCAGGTAAAGGCAAGTCTCAGGCAGCTTTGGGAGTAGTGTTGCGCTCGATCGGGCTGGGTATAAATTCAGACTCGCCGACGCGAGTGTTGTTGCTGCGCTTTCTCAAAGGCCCCGGCCGCTCCTACGACGAAGACGGGGCAATAGAAGCCCTGCAACGGGCATTTCCGCACTTGATAGACCAAGTGCGCACCGGCAGAGCCGAATATTTTGGGGCCGAAGCAATCACCCGCTTCGATCGCGCCGAAGCTGTGCGGGGCTGGGATATCGCCAAAGGAGCGATCGCCAGCGAGCTTTATTCTGTAGTAGTTCTAGATGAACTAAACCCCGTATTGGACTTGGGTTTGCTGCCAGTGGACGAAGTAGTCAAAACCCTCAAAAACAAACCCGAATATTTAGAAATCATCGCCACAGGCCGAGCCGCCCCCGAAGGTTTGCTGGAAATTGCCGACTTGCACTCAGAAATGAAGCCCCACTACCACCCCGCAGCCTCAGAACACAATATTTCAGGTATTGAAATATACACCGGAGCAGGCAAAGGCAAATCTACGAGCGCCTTGGGAAAAGCTTTGCAGGCAATCGGTAGGGGAATCAGCCAAGACCAATCACACCGAGTGTTAATCGTGCAGTGGCTCAAAGGTGGCACCGGTTATACAGAAGATGCGGCGATCGCAGCATTGCGCCAAAGCTACCCACAGCTAGTAGACCACCAGCGGTGCGGTCGAGATGCTATAGTTTGGCGGGGGCAACAGCAAGAGTTAGATTGCATCGAGGCAGAACGCGGCTGGGAAATCGCTAAAATGGCGATCGCCAGCGGCTGGTATAAAACGATCATTCTCGACGAACTCAATCCCACAGTAGACTTAGAACTGCTGCCGGTAGAGCCGATCGTCGAAGCGCTACTGCGCAAGCCGCGGGATACAGAAATAATTATCACCGGGCGGTGCCACAAACCCCACGCTTACTTTGATTTAGCCAGCGTACACTCCGAGGTATACTGTCACAAACACTACGGCGATCGGGGCGTAGAACTAAAGCGGGGCGTAGACTTTTAGACCCCTCCAGTCATGCGTCGTGAGGGCTTGGCACCAGAATTATATAAAGACGGCCCTGCCTGGAAAACCGGAAATTAACACAAAGCCTTGTAACCAATTAACCAATCTCCCAATTTTCTTTGTCTTCCCATCGCCCGATCGGTCTTTTTGAATCTTTAATTTCGTTCCCCGGAGGCGATCCCCGACCGCCAATCGGAAATGGAACATTCAGAATATCAGCCGCGTCTCAAGAGAGCGTGAGCACCTGAGACTGTGCAAAAAGATTATTAAAGGGTGAAGACATTGAAAATAAAAGCTTACAAGCAAAAAGTCGGTGCGGGAGAAAGTCTAGACAGGGTTAACGCCAGTAGGCTAGACTTGCGGCTGGCAAACCGGTTAAACTACAGCGGCATCCAAACATTCGGTGTTCTAGGCAGTGTCTGTAGTCGCACAAGCGATGACCAACAAGAAGTAGAGGAGTGAAGCTGTATGACAACGTTAACTGACAATGCTGATCAAATTAGTTTAAATACTCCGGGACTGGGCCCGGATACAATCTTCGCCTTAGGGGGAGGAGATTTAATTACAACTTCCACCCTCGGTGGCAGTTTAATATTTGGCCAAGGCGATAACGATACTCTGATTTCAGTCGGCCCCAACGATACCCTGGTGGGTGGCCCCGACGAAGATTCATTAGTCGGCCAGCGCGAGCGGATTTTGATGTTTGGCGACGCGGGTAATGACACTGTAGTCGCTCAAAGCCGCAACGCAACCCTGTTCGGCGGTTTGGGAGATGACTTGCTCCAAGGTACAGTCGATGCAAACCTCATGTTTGGTAATGAGGGCAGCGATACGATGCTCGGAGGCGGGCTCGGAAGAGACTCGCTCTACGGCGGCAAGGGCAATGACTCCCTCGGCTTCTTCATCGCAGGCGGCGGCAACAACCTCCGTCTGGCGATCGGCGCCAGTGCTGGTGGCAATCAAGGCAGCAACTACTTGCGGGGCGACTTGGGCGATGACTACATTGTAGCTATCAATCAGAAAGATACTCTGTTCGGCGGTAGAGGCAACGACACACTGTATGGTGTCGCCAGCAACAGCTATCTGTCCGGCGATCTTGACAACGATACCTTAGTCATTACCAACACTAGCCAGCCGAACCAGTTTGCTCCAGGCAGCTTCGTCACCATTGGCATTGAGAAAACCACCTTGCTCGGCGGTGTCGGCAACGATTCTCTGGTTGGCGGTCTGGGCGAGTTTGGCGCCGGCAAAAACTTTTTTGACGGCGGCGAGGGCAACGACACGATCTCGGTTTTTGCTACGCAGGATACCGCGCTGGGAGGTGCAGGCGACGACTACATCACGTCGGGGACGACGCCACAAAACATAACTTTGAGCCAAGGCGGATCGAGTTCATCTCCAGGCTTCGCGGGTCGCAACTTGCTCGACGGCGGCGAGGGCAGCGACACGATCGTTGCAGCTTTTGCCAGTGATACAATGATCGGCGGCGGTGGCAATGACACCTTGAGCGGCGTCTTTACTCAAGCCTCCGGTGGAGATGGCGACGATACGATCAATGCCTCTTTTGATGTCGGTACTACTCCTACGCGGATTACTCTCGACGGCGGCCTGGGCAGTGATGTGTTAATTGGCAACACCAGCGGTAGTATTGCTGGCAGAACTGTCACTAACTTCATGAACGGCGGTGAAGGAAATGACAACATCATTTTTGGCACCACGGGCGATCGATTAATTGGCACGCTTAGCGGTAACGACACCATCTCCTACGCTAGCACTGTCAACTTTAGCAATATCACAACGACAAATGTGATTACCGATAACTTAGGCGCCAACTTCATCACTGGCGGCAACGGCAGGGATTCCATCACTACTGGCGCTGGTGACGACATACTGTTCGGCGGCCCCAGCAGTCTTGCTGTCGCAGGATTTGATGGCAACGATACCTTAAACGCCGGTGGCGGAAACGACACGCTGTTGGGCGGCTTTAACGAAGACCTATTAATCGGAGGAGACGGCAACGACTCTCTCGGTGGCGGGCCCGGTGCAGACACGCTGATTGGCGGCGCGGGCAATGACAGCTTCTACTACGACAACTTCGGCGAGGGCTTCCAGATTACCGGCGGCGTGGCGGTGGGAAGCAACCCAGACCAAATCGGTGATTTTGTAGTCGGCCAAGACAAGATAATCTTGAATCAAGCTAGCTTCCAATTACGTCAATTGACCGCTGGGTCATCTCGAGTTGCTTCTAACGCCTTCATAGTGGTCGATCAAGGTTCTTACCTCGATCAGGGGCAGCCTGGAGCGGCGGCAGGACCACTCCTTGTTTATGAAGCTCAACTAGACGTAAACAATAACACGGGTCGCTTGCTGTACGACCCAGATGGTTCTGGTCCTCAGAAAGCAGTTATACTGGCAAACTTCAACGGCAAACCAGGCTTGACTGTGACTGATGTTACCCTGATTTAATTTAGGTGGTAGCGGGTGGGAGTGGGTTTGGAAAAATCCATCGCCCGCGCCAACTCTAAACACTAATTGTGCGACGTTTCGAGCTAGGGATTCATATCCCTAGCTTTTTTGTTGGCATTGGGAATTGGGCGAAGCGAAGCCCAGGGATGGGCCTGCGCAGGGAATTGGGCATTGAAAGGAAGGACAGATTCACCAATCAATTTTGCCACCCATCAATAATATTGATAAACCAGACCCCCAACTCAAAGACGATATAATTGACATATGAGTAAAAGTCGATTATTGTAGCCGACTAATATTCTCTTTTCTCCTTGAAAAAAAGTTATTAATAGTGAAACTGCCCAATGGTCATCTAGCAGATTTAGGCAATAAAATAGAAGAATATTCTCTAAATCCGAATCATCAAGAAGGAAAAAATAAAGCTGTTTTGTTTGCCAGTAAGTTAGGCATTACCCTAAAAAATGCTGAAATGCTCAAAAAAGCTTTAAAAGAAGCTGCTATCAACGAAGATGTTGTTGTTCAAAAAAACAACGAATAGGGAATACATTACAACATAAAATTCTTGCTGAAAACCGAAGTAGGTGAATCTCGGATTCTAGCAGCTTGGATCGTCCGCTCAGGTGAAACTTTCCCCAGATTAACAAGTTGTTATCAGTCAAAAAATAAGGTAAAAACAATGAAAACAATGAAAACAATTAAAGACCTAGATATCGTTGCTTTAACTGAAGATTTAGAAGCAACCCATTTTGAAACAAAACAAATCATTAAATTATCTTTCATGACAAGTAGGAACAGTGGTGATGGAATTTGATGGCAGTGCTTTTGAGGTAGAATTTTCTCATCAAGATGGCACAACTTATGCAATGGAAACAATTTCCGCCACAAAATTAATGCTTTTACATTATGAGTTAGTAGAATCTGTAGGGGCCGTTAGCCGATGAATTTTGCCAGCAATAATCTCGATCGCCTCCAAAAAGTATCTCTCAAAAAAATCCCGCAAACAAACAGTTTGCGGGATTTGGTAGGCAGGAAAATTGTAGGAGGAAATACTTTATGCTCGGTCTACAATCTCTTTTGCTTTATCTTTGAGGTCTTCTTTCATGTGAATTGCTGATGCTTCGTCCTGCTTGGCTTGACCTTCTAATTTATCTTTCTGGTTGCCTGTAACTTCGCTAACGGCTTCTTGAATTTTGCCTTCGATATTCTTAGCGGTTGCTTCGACTCTGTTTTCAATGCTCATATTTTTTTCTCCTAACCTTACAATTACTACTATATAAATTAAAAGCTGAGCCTGAATCTATCTTGAGAAAGATTTGGATATCTATCTAAAGATTGGTTAAATCGGAACTTCGACAAGTTTATTGCGGGAGGAAAGACCGGATTTAATTGCGATCGCAGATTTCGGCACTTTGAACTTTTTCGCCAACAGCACGATTAACTCCTGATTGGCTTTTCCATCCACGGGCGGCGATTTTAGATGTACTTTGAGGCTGCCGTCCGCTTGCTCTTCGATGCTTTGCTGTTTGGAATTTGGTTTAACTTTGACTGTGAAAATTTTCATGTGACTAATAACCAATAACCAATAACCAATAACCAATAACCAATAACCAATAACCA
>NZ_JAUBOJ010000352.1:0-8262 GCF_036700185.1 Microcoleus sp. BM001215392
CCGTTGTCAATTAAATTACCTGACTCGTCCAAAACTTCATAATTGACTTTCACATTCTTGATGGTTTTGCAGCCTTGATTTAACACTTTACCGCTAAAAATTTTGCCATCATAATTTGCCTGGGCGATTGATACTTTTGCCGCCATGTTTGCACCAGCAATGCAAGTTTGGGAACTTTCCGAAACTGGCGGTTTATCGCACAGTTTGCCCAAGTCTACGGTTTTGCCGTCGGGGGTTTTCATATAGCAAAACGGCTCGTCAATTTGTGAGATTTGAATTTTCGTATTTGTAGAATCTGCTAGCAAAGGGCTAGCGGAGATTGACGAGATTAGCAAGGTTGATAAAGCTGCTGTCAAATGTAAAAAATTCATGTTCTTATTTTGGCTATTTTATGAAATCAATTGTACCAGAAAAGACCTAATTAAAAAATATTTTTTATATTTTTTTGATTGAGTTGGTTTGTTTCTTAAAATATTGTTTCTGGTGCATCGCTCACTCAATTTTTCGTCTTGTTTTGAGTACAAGCGAGGGATCCACACCCTGCCAATATATTGCTCTTGTGGGGTGGGCTTATAGCCAGCCCGAAAATTACCTTACAGTATGTTATAATGAGCTATCAAACTTTAGAAAGTAAAGTCATGGTCGCGACTCAAGATAACCCAAAACAAAAAACGGTAGCAATGACCGTAACTTGGGAGAAGTTGCCAGACGACTTCCAATTAGAAGAAAAACCAGTGGAGAATACAGGTCAACCGCTAATTGCTGGAGCACTGCGAGAAATCTTAGAACTGAGAGGATTAATCGGCCCGCTCATGCTGATTGCTAGCAACTTTGGGATTTGCGCTACTGTCAACGGCGAGTTAGTTATCAAAGCACCAGATTGGGTTTATGTACCTTCCGTATTGCCCGTAGAATCGAGAAGAGACCGCAAAAGCTATACCCCAAACTTGGAAGGAGAAATCCCCAGCATTGTGATGGAGTTTTTGTCGGAAACAGATGGTGAGGAATATTCTATTAGACGTACTTTTCCTCCCGGAAAGTGGTTCTTTTACGAACAAATTTTGCAAGTACCAACTTACATCATTTTCGATCCCGAAAGTGGATTGTTGGAAGTATATCGCTTGCAGCAAAATGGCAAATATGAACTAGAATTTCCTGATGAGGAAGGTCGCCATTGGATGGCAGATTTTGGTTTGTATCTGGGAACTTGGCGGGGAGAAAAAGAACAGCGTACAGGTTATTGGTTGCGCTGGTGGGATGAAGCAGGAAATCTGCTATTGTGGGGTGTAGAACAGATAACGGCAGAACGACAACGAGTCGAGCAAGAACGTCAACGAGCCGATCGCGAACGTCAACGAGCCGATCGCCTAGCTGAATATTTACGCGCTCAGGGAATTAACCCGGACGAGATTATTTGATGAATTCTACGCGATATTTGTAGGGACACGGCATTGCCGTGTCCGCAATTCCTCCATGTTATCTAATACTCGGTTTCCTATTCCGAAGATTCCGCGCTCCGGGAACTTTCCGACTCGGACGGCGCTGGTTCAAACTGCTCGCACTTCGAGTATTCAAAGCCTCAGCAGAAGCCGTTAAACCCAAATCTTGCAAAATTTCCAAAGCCGCCCTTTGTCCAGTTTCGCAACCGCCTTCCATGTAACCTTGATTTTCCAGCGAAGTGTGTTCTCCGGCAAAATATATGTTTCTAAGTCTTTGGCCTTCTACGCCGTGCATTTGCGTCCACTGTCCGACTAAATAGCAGGAATAAGAACCTTTAGAATAGCGTTCTCCCGACCAAAAAGCTCGGACAGCTTGATTAGTTTTGAGGTTTCTTACACCAGGAAAAACTCTTTCAAATTGGTTCAAAAATCTTTGTGCTTGGTCTTCGGGAGTTCCGCTACCGATCGCCAAACCTTGCTTTCCTCCTGTAAAATCAGTAACTAAACCGTTAGGACTAGGAGTAAAAGGCGTAGCTTCCCAGGTATTTTGGAACCCTAAATCGCTATAAACAGAAGCAGTCGATCGATAAAGTTCCCGCCAAATGCGACTGCGGTAGCCGGTAATTAACTTAGAATTAGTACCGTAGCCCAACTGCTGGATCGCCCGCAGCTTGGGCTGCGGCAAAGGTACGTTAATTTTAACGTCTCGCAGAGTGCTGAAGGGCAAAGTTAACAACACTCGCTCGTAAGTGCGATCGATCGCGCTTTGTCCCGATCGCAAACTTACCCGATAGCGGCCATCCGGTAACAGAGTAATCGCTTCCAAAACCGTCCCCGTCTCGATCGAACCAGACAATCGATCGGCTAAACGGTTGACAATTTGACTGTTGCCGCCATCAATCTGATAGCGCTCGTCGCTGTTACCGTACAATTCAAAGCTGTTAGCTTCAGTACCAATTAAAAACAGCAGATTTAACGCCGACTGTTCCTCGGGATCTCTGCCGTATTCCGTCGTATAAGCAATGCGCAGCAACTGTCGGACAATCGTGCTAGTCTCAGCTTGGTCTAGATATTGAGCGAGCGAAAGATAGTCCAATTTTTCCGCTGATTCCGTAAAATCTTGATAGCTCAATTCATCTCCGACTGCCTGCAAATCAGCCTTGATTTTACTCGCTAGCGGTGCAAAATCCGCGATTATTTGCTGCTGAGAAAAACGGCGCCCATCAAAGAAAAAAGTGTCCTTTACCAGTCCCCGCTGCACCTCAACCAAGTCTCTCGCCTGCAAACCCAATTCCGTCGCCAGCGAAATCAAAGTAGTATGGCCGCTGTCAATAAATTCTCCCCCCAACTCCGCCGGAATCAGCGTTCTGGCCACCTTAGGAACAGTGCGAATCCTCCCCCCCACGCGGTTGTTTGCCTCAATCACATCAGCACGCACGCCCGCTTGACGCAAGCGATAGGCCGCCGTCAAACCCGCAATTCCCGCACCCACAACCAAAATAGGCGATCGCCCGCGCTGCTGAGCAAAAGCTCCCTCCCGGGTAAAAGTCGCAGCAGCGACAGCCCCCGCAGCAGCTAAACCCCCGTGCAGCAAGCCGCGCCGAGATATGGGAAAATTGGAAGTGCGATCGTCCAGCATCCCCAGCAATTCATCAGCCGGAATGCCCGTTTCCCCGGATTTCTGGGCAATGGTTGCAGCGCGGCGCAGCATTGCCATCAGTGCAGATTTAGCCATAATTGAGACGCCCTCACAAAAAAATTGATGTAAACTGGATTCTCGATCGAAAGTGATTATGCACTTTCCAGATTAAAGTACAAAGAGATTTTTTTAATAATGCTAACCCTCAGAACACTGTTCGACAGCAAATTTTATCTCGAAAACAACCCAGATGTCGCCGTAGCAGTTGCCAGAGGCACAGTATCCAGCGCCTTCGATCACTACCGAAAAATTGGTAAATTTGAAAATCGCAACCCCAACGCCCTGTTTGACGCCAGCTATTATTTAGACACCAATACAGATGTAGCGGTATCAGCAAAACTCAATGGTTTTTCAGGCGCCGATCACTTTATCAGATTCGGTCAATTT
The DNA here is from genome assembly GCF_036700185.1 of Microcoleus sp. BM001215392. Lineage (NCBI taxonomy): Bacteria > Bacillati > Cyanobacteriota > Cyanophyceae > Oscillatoriales > Microcoleaceae > Microcoleus > Microcoleus sp. BM001215392. The sequence continues at coordinate 3,526 of NZ_JAUBOJ010000352.1, forward strand.
GAACGGCGAAACCCTAACCCTTTGTTTGACGTTGGCTTCTATCTCACAAGCAATGCAGACGTTCAGACAGCAGTCCAAACAAATCAATTTACCGCATTTGAACACTATTTGAAAGTTGGTCAATTGGAAAACCGCAAACCCAGCATTTTCTTCGATCCCAGCTTTTATCTAGAAAAATATCCCCTCGTCGCAGCAGCAGTCAGCAGTGGCGCAGTTAAAAGTGCGATCGACCATTACCTTCAATTCGGCGAACCAGAAGGGCTGCTGAGCACAATCCCGGCTCCCGCTGATAATTTAAACGCAGCCCAAAACCTGGGTGTTCTCACAGACAGTCTCATTGACAACGATTTTTTGAGTGCTGCAAAACCAGCCGACATTTACAGTTTCATCCTGAATACTCCCAGCCTTTTCAGTGCAACTGTAGATGGCTTGAGTGCAGATGTTGATGTAGAATTAATTCAGGATCTCAACGGCAACGGTGCAGTTGGAGCAGACGATATTATTGCTTCATCTAATAATTTAGGTACGGCTTCAGAAAGAATTGTCAGCAATGGGGCTTTGCCTGCGGGGACTTATTTCGTCCGCGTTTCTCAATTTCAAGGCGACACAGATTACAACTTGAGATTGCTATCAGCTCCTTCTCCCACGCCACTTGTATGATACGATGGTAGACAGTCGAAGGGAACCGGATATGAAGGCAGAAGGCAGAATTAAAGTAAAATTCATGATTCAAAAATTTTGCTTTTTTGTCAGTTATATCGTCTCCGGTTAATCGCTGATATTATTGTTTGTTGTTAGCCTTGTCTGACGAGAAAGGAAGGACTAAAGTCCTCACTACAAACCTAATTGTATTTTTTGGACCGGACTCGATCTTAAAACAAACAATTCTATTCTTCTTCTTCCTTCTTGCTTCTTCCGACTTCCATCGGATTGAAATCCGTTACGTCCGTTAAATCCCGTACAGTGTTCGTTGTCGCACTTCCTTGCCATCCGTTAAATCCGTGAAATTAGTTGAATCCGTTACCGAATCCGTTGCCGAACTTCCTTATTTACGACGTTTCAATTATTAGTTGTTGGGCCGCCGGGAGAAGGCACAGACTGAATCGGTGTCGGAGGCCAATTAGATCGACTTTTTGTGAGAGTAGCGGACACCAAAGCATAGCCCAAAACAGCAGGCAGCACGATCGCACTCAAAAACACGATCGCCACCGCCCAAGTCATCGCATTCGACATCGGGCCGTAATGACTGCGGTAAGGGTCAAATGTCGGTAAATTAGACCTCGGGGCGTCCCTCAGCGCGATCGGACGTTTGAACCGCACCCGCCTGTCGTCGAGCTTTTCGAGCAAAATCCAGCCCACCTCCGCCTCTTCCCGACACAGCTTGTGAAAAATCGCCGGATTGCGAAACAAATCGCTGCTAGCCCGCACAATCTTGTACTCCCAAACCGTCAAATCATCAGCAGTGCGATCGGATGTGGGATGGCCGTTTGCGATCGCATTTTCAGACGCCGTAAAATTATCTTCGCCAGATTCGTACCGAGTCAAAACTTCCTCCTCTTCGTCGCATTTTTGCCCTGCCGACAATTGCTTGCGGCTCACCCAAATCCCAGCGATTGCAGCCTCCAAGCCGAGACTGCCAACCATCAAACTCCAGAGCGTAATTTCAGTCATAAAAGGAGTTAAAAGTTAAAAATTCAAAACTCAAAAGACTCGCTTTTAACTTTCAATCTTTAATTTTAAAATAGCCTTCCACCACACAATCTACACCCACCGCGCGCCAAGAAACCCGCTCTAAAGTCAAAGCATCAGTCATTGCCGAAAAACCCAAATCTCCCACAGGAGTAGGAGCTTCTCGGCCGCCGACAATTTTAGGAGCAATAAAAGCCATAATTTTTTGCACTGCACCCTCAGCAATTGCCTTAGCCGCCAAAGTGCCGCCGCACTCCCACAGTACAGAAAGAAAACCTCGATCGTACAAATAAGCCATCACATTAGTCGGCGTCAGCGGCGACAACTCCACAACTTCCACCCCTTTAGCGCTCAAAAATTCCTGAAATTCCGGGTTAACCCCGGGTTCAGTCAGCACCAAAGTAGCAGCCACAGAGGTTTCCCACAACCAAGCCGACTTCGGCAAATCCAGAGAGCGGCTCATCACCACCCGCAAGGGATTATTTCTGTCTGGCTGGTGGCTTGTCAGTTGGGGATTGTCTAGACGCACCGTATTTCCCCCAACAATCACCGCATCGCAGCCGACGCGCACTCGGTGCACCTCCCTGCGAGCCTCCTCGCCCGTCACCCAAGCGCTGTGACCGTTACTGGTAGCAATTTTACCGTCCAAAGTCATCGCATATTTCAAAATTCCGAAAGGCTGGCGGTGCAAAATCCGGTGCACGAAAGCCTCGTTGAGCTTCTGACAAGCTTCCCCTTCCACGGACGCCACCACTTCAATACCGGCTGCTCGCAACCGGGCAAGCCCAGTTCCGGCTACCAATGGATTCGGATCGACCATCCCAGCCACTACTTTTGCCACCTTGGCATTAACTAAAGCTTCGGAACAGGGAGGAGTCCGCCCGTAGTGGTTGCAGGGTTCCAGGTTGACGTAAACAGTCGCTCCGGCCGCGAGTTCCCCCGCTTCCCGGAGCGCAAACACTTCGGCGTGAGGTTGACCGGCGCCCGGGTGAAACCCTTCGCCGACAATCTGGCCGTCTCTGACAACTACGGCACCTACGAGGGGGTTGGGTGCGGTTTTGCCGAGGGCGCGGCGGGCCAATTCTATGCAGCGGCGCATCATGGCTCGATCGAACTCTTGAATTTCGCTGTTGTCCAGTTGTTTTGTACCTTGCTGCTGTGGCTTCGCTAAGCTGGCGATCGCTTTAGCGTCCGCCGGATAAGTTTCCATGAGATTTTGCTCTGATATCTAACCTAAGTTTAGTGAGTTTGATGCTAATTTTTGCGAACGGGCGGCGATCGATTGCTGCTGGGGCAAACTGTACGGTACCAGCATTTCACAGTCAATTAGCGCGATCGGGCGATCGACCCCCCACACCTACCAAGAAATTCCTCTAACATAAAGAAACCAAAACAGGCGATCGATTAAAAACAATGAGTCAAGACATGGAGCGGGAATTTGCCAGCCGCGACGAATTAATATCCTACCTCCGCCAACAGTTCCCCGAAGCCGCCGCCCGAGATAGCAACGTACCCGCAACTCTAGGCGGGCGCAAAGCAGCCGAGACAGCGCTGCAACAAATTAACCCCAGCCAATACACCTCCACCCGCAACTTCCTTAACGGTGCCGTCACCCGCTTGTCGCCCTATTTGCGTTACGGCGTTTTGAGTCTTGCCGAAGTCCGGGATGCCGTGCTCGCCAAGGTGCAGCATCAAGAAGATGCCGTCAAACTCATCAACGAGTTGGGTTGGCGGGATTATTGGCAGCGACTTTACGCCGAATTGGGCAATGGAATTTGGCAAGACCGCGAACCCTACAAAACTGGTTACACTACCAAAGATTACAGCGAAACTCTGCCTTCTGATGTAATCGAAGGCACGACTGGTAATGTTTGCATCGACAGTTTCAGCCGCCAGTTGCAGGAAACTGGTTATCTGCACAACCACCAGCGAATGTGGATGGCTAGTTATCTGGTACACTGGCGCCGCGTCCGCTGGCAAGCCGGAGCTCGCTGGTTTTTGCAACACTTGCTAGACGGAGATCCAGCCAGCAACAATCTTTCTTGGCAGTGGGTAGCCAGCACTTTTAGTCACAAGGCTTATTTTTTTAATCGGGAAAATTTGGAGCGTTATACTAAGGCGGTTTATTGTCGCGATTGTCCTTTTTACGGACAGTGCGATTTTGAGGGAAGTTACGAATATTTGGAGAGCAAGTTGTTTCCTAATGGCGAAAAGGTCGATCGCACGGGCGGTTCTCAAAGTTGGCAACGCCCTCAGAAAAAAAGGAGAAATTAAGTTAGTTGTTAGTTGTCCGTTGTTAGTTGTCCGTTGTTAGTTGTCCGTTGTCCGTTGTCCGTTGTCCGTTGTTAGTTGTCCGTTGTCCGTTGTCCGTTGTTAGTTGTCCGTTGTTAGTTGTCCGTTGTCCGTTGTTAGTTGTCCGTTGTTAGTTAGGAAGAAAAGTAATTCATTTTTTTTTATAATTCCCAATTCCCAATTACCCATTCCCAGTTACCAATTTATGAACAATTCGATTATTTGGCTGCACGGCGACTGTTTGAGTCCAAAAGGCCCCGCTTTTCAAGCACACCCAGAGGCACCAGCAATCTGGGTTTGGGACGATGCACTGATCGATGAATGGCAGTTAAGTCTCAAACGAATGGTGTTTATTTACGAATGTTTGCTAGAGTTGCCGGTAGTTATTCGGCGCGGCAATGTGGCTGCCGAAGTTATCGCTTTTGCTCAAGAATCCGGTGCGAATCAAGTAGTCACAGCGGAAAGTCCCAGCCCTCGGTTTGATGATATTTGCCGGAAAATTAGGATAGAGATCCCAGTAGAAGTTTTGCCGCCCGAAGCCTTTGTCCGCTACGATGGCTACATTGATTTGAAGCGGTTTTCCCGCTACTGGCGTGTTGCCGAAAAATATGTTTTTTAATCGGTAATTGGCAAGAAGGAATTGGTAACTGGTAATTGGGAATTAGGAATTGGGAATGGGTAATTGGCAAAATCATTAATGACTAATAGACAAGAGTGCAAAAATCATAGAAGGGCGTAGCATTTGGACATAAAATC
>NZ_JAUBOJ010000353.1:0-8249 GCF_036700185.1 Microcoleus sp. BM001215392
CGGAGGTCATGCTTCGCCCCTACGGATATATTCGCTTGCATTGAGATGCACCCGTACTACGAACCCTGCTTTTATTCTGCGGACTGAAGTCCGTACTACGAACCCTGCTCAATTTGTGTTAGTAAGCAAGTTTTATTTGTTGCTTAAAACCACCCTTTCTTTTTCAGGGTTGAAGCTCTTTGGGCTACCTTAATTAAATCTCTAGGCGACGTATTTTTATCGACAGTAATGCGAGAGATACGATAATTATTTTCTAGTCTGTTTACTCTGAATAAACGGTCATTGTACAAAAAGCCTGTTAAATGATATTTAGGCAAAATCTGTTCTACTTCCGAGTCTGAGGCGCCGTAGGGATAGGCGATGTGAGCGCCGATTACTTTATTTTTGTCTAAATCTCCCATACATTTTCTCAATTCTAACTTTGATTTTGCAATTTCAAACTCTAATTCTTTACCGCTGATTTTAGTGAGATTTTTGTGAGTAAACCCGTGAGACTGAACGTCATAAAAACCTTTTTGATATCCATCTCTTAAATCGTTGCAAGTTGTGTGGGCTAAAAAATCTTTACCCATATAAACGCCTAAAAAGTGAGGATTGACAAATAAGACAAACTTGCCCTTGTCTTTGTAAATAACTGAAAGTTTTTCTAAAAGCGGAAGTGCATTTTCATGAACGCCTTTGTAGCCGTCGTCAAAAGCGATCATAATCGGTTTTTGACCTAAATTTTGAGTTGGTATAGGCTGCGATTTTTCGATAAAATATACGTACAAGTCTTGAGATGATAAGAACCAATAGTTTTCTTTAATTAGATATTCTAAAAAAACTGACAAATCTTGTTTGGTGTAGTCAGTGGGAAAAGCGAGCCGCTTCGGGGGTAATTCGGCCCAATTGCGAGTGTCTACAATGTCGTGAAAGCCGATTATAGGAATTCTGACGAAATTAGATTCTACTGTCCAGCCTGAAATGCCTATGCTGATGGCTAAAATCAGAAATAAGTAGATCGGTTTGGCTTTGTGTAGCAGCCGAGATATAAAATCTGGCAGGATTTTTGCATTTTTTAACAATTGTTGGATTGTCATACTTTCCTTATTAGTTTTTGTGCTAATCATGTCTACCATTAATAGAGCCAAATTCAGCAAGGTTGACAAGTTTTTGGCGATTTTTGGGGAATTTAGCTAGAGTTTGAGATGCGATCGCCCAAAATGATTCCCACATCCCACAATACGCTATAATCGGGGCTGCCCCGAGTGTTACCGCTGTCGGTGTGGCGATCGCAATATCGACGGCGAGTACCGGAAGGTCGATCGTACTTTTGGGAATTATCAAATCAATTCATGCCTACTCAAAACCAGACTACCCTAACTGTAGAAGCAGCACAGCAAATCCTCAAAGATTTTACTTGTCTGGATATGCAATCTGTAGCATCGCCGCTGGAAAAACAGGCGCTGCGTGAAGCGATTTTGCTGGTAGCAAGTTTGTCGGATTACCAAATGCTGGGAGTTTGCGCTGCTTCGACGGATGAGGGTTTTGCAGCTTTAGCAACTTATTTGCAAGCTTTGGGATATGATGCTGTTTTAGATCCAAATGCTTTGGCTGCATTTGCGGGTTCTGTTTATATTAAGTTTAATACTTTGAAGGGTTCGTATTATGTTGATGGATATCCGGGAACTTATCGGGGCGTGTTAGTATCGTGCCAGTTTTCCTCGGAAGATGGAGTTAGCGGGACTTACGGTCATTTACCTTTGGATTTGTTTGTTGATTGATTTGGAATTGGGAATGGGCCAAACAGGGAATGGGGCATTGGGCAAACAGGGAATGGGGCATTGGAACCAAAAACTAACAACAGTTAACAGTTAACAGTCAACTGTCAACTGTCAACTGTCAACTGTCAACTGTCAATTAACCTTTACCCACGATCAATTCTGGTTCAGGTTCCGGTTCCGGTGCTATTTCGTCTGGTGAGATGCCGAGAATTTCGCTGTACAAATTGATATATTTTCTGGCAGAAATATCCCAGCCAAAATCTTCTTTCATGCCGCGCTTTTGCAGTTCTTTCCACTTATCTTTGTAGCGGAAACCTTCCCAGGTTCGGATCATGCAGGTGAACAAGTCGAGGGGTTCGTAGCGATCGAAACAGTAACCTGTGCCGGTATCATTAATCGGGTCGTTGTGGGAAACGGTATCGACTAAACCGCCGGTGCGGCGCACCATGGGGACGCAGCCGTAGCGGAGGGCGAGCATTTGGCTGATGCCGCAGGGCTCGAAACGGCTGGGCATTAGGAAGGTGTCGCAGCCTGCGTAAATGCGACGGGAGAGGGCGTCGTTGTAGAGTAATTGGGTGGACATCCGGCCGGGATAGCGGGCGGTCATTTGCCAGAGTTGGGTTTCGTAGTAGCGATCGCCCGTTCCGAGTACAATAAACTGAGCGTCGGTATAGGCCATGAAGCGATCGAGCATTTGAATGATCAAATCCAATCCCTTCTGTTCTACCAGCCGTGTCACCATGCCGATTAACAAGGCATTTTTATTCACTTCCAAACCGACTTCTTCTTGCAGCGCAATTTTGTTAACTGGGCGCTTTTCAATAGTATCAACACTAAATTGTTGATGGAGGTATTTGTCAGTTTCTGGATTGTAAGATTCTGTATCTATTCCGTTCAAAATCCCCGACATTTTGCCGCCGACGTAAGACAGCAAACCTTCCAATGTTTCTCCGTAGGCTGCGGTTTTGATTTGCTCGGCGTAGGTGGGCGAAACTGTATTTACGCGATCGGCAAACTGTACTGCCGCAGCCATTGTATTGTGACCTTGCATATACCAAGGACACCAAGTCATTTGTTCCAAACGCCAGCGCCAGGGGCCTTGATAAGCTAAATTGTGAATAGTAAAAACCGTGCTGATATCCGGGTCTTGCTTCATCCAAACAGGTATCATCCCCGTATGCCAATCGTGACAGTGCATAATTTGCGGCTTCCAGTGATTCCAGGCAAATTCAGCAGCAGTATTAGCAAAGAAAGTGAACCTCCAATCTTCATCCACGCCGCCGTAAACGCGGCGGGGTAAGAAAGATGGATGTTGCATTAAGTATAAAGGTACATCGGTTCCCGGCAAAAGAGTTTCAAAGACGGAGAAGCTTTGGAACATGGCTTCCCCATTCCAAACGGGTTTTTTGGGAACGTCCATTTTGTCGGGGATGAAGCCGTAGTAGGGCATGAAGATGCGGACATCGTGACCCATGCGGCGCAGAAATTTAGGCAAAGCGCCGACGACATCGCCCATACCGCCTACTTTGGCAAGGGGTGCTGCTTCGGCGGATACAAATAAAATGCGCATTATTTTTTTGTGTTCCTTGGGATAGTGAATCTAGATTAAGTTTAAATGGCGAGTGGCACAATATTAACGCGGTGTGCAAAAACAAGTATAAATCTCAGTTGCACGGGTGGCGATCGCATTTTACTCAAAAGTGCGACCGGCATTTTTCCATCCCTGCGGATCGGAGTTGCGCAGCCGTAAACTTTGATGGCGATCGCTTTGCCGATTTTATGATAAATATTGTACAAAATCTGTAGGGGCTGGTTCGCAGATAAATTTTGCCACCCATAATCTTTCTCAATCAGCCCTCACCCAACCAATAACCCGGAACCACTATCTCCCGCACCGTTAAATTGAATTGATTCTTAATTTTGGGCTGGGGTGAGGGGTGTTTTTTGTCATTGCTCGATCGCTCTCTCTGATTTGGGCGAAACCGCCCCTACATGAATTGTCAAATAATAGATGTCAGATCGATCGCCCTTTCGATCGATCCGCGTTAATTTGCGGTAAAAAATAATGGCTTAACTTTACCAACAAGCGAAATATCAAATATGTTGAAGTGAGCGATCGCCCTTTTGACCTGTTCTCAGAAAAAGTGCGATCCAATAGCTGCAAGCTTCGCCAACGCGCCAATCCACAGATTACCGACAACTAGCAACTAATTCTGTGAATCATCTTGAAAAGTCTCCTCAAATCCAGCTAAGAAGTCATCCAAAGCTTCCGAGGCGATCGCCAAATTAATACTATCAGCATCTTCCAATCCCCACGTATTCACACCAACCACTTGGCCTGCCATATTAATCAACGGCCCGCCCGAATTGCCGGGATTGATCGCCGCATCAGTTTGCAACACCTTCACCTCAGCAACTTCATCTTCATCTTCCTCGCCTACCTCATACTCTTCCGGTTCGCGAATTTCACTAATGATACCTTGAGTTACTGTTACAGCAAATTGTCCTAAAGGATTGCCGACAGCAATAACTTTATCACCCACTTTCACATCAAAAGATAGCTCTAGGGGAGCATATTCTTGGGGAGATTGCACTTGTTCTCCTGTTTCCGGGTCGAAGGTAAAATCGCTAATTAACAGCAATGCTAAATCTTCTTCCCCATTACCAGTAAATACCACCTCTGCCAATCTCAATTTTCCGTCATAAGTTTCCACTAAAACCTGTTCGACTTCATCTTCCTCGTAGAAGTAATCTTCATCGGCAATATCTTCGACAACGTGATAGTTAGTGACCATGATATCCGGCGACACAAAAAAGCCGCTTCCCGAAGAAATCTCTTCTCCTGTATCCCAATCCATCACGTAAATTGAAACTACCGATTCCAAGATTTTATCTACGACATCCGAAGCAGTGCCGCTCTGAGTTTTAAACTCTTTTAATTGCTGCTGTAAAGCTTTTTTGTCGGCCTGCATTTTGCGATAAAGTTCCTGAACTTTTTTCAATTCAAGCTTTAATTGAGTTTCTCTAGCGCTCATATTTTGCCTTTCCCTGAAATAGTTTGCTGATTTATTTTCGATCTTGGATTGTAGATTGTGGAGCGGTATGTTGACGGCTATTTAGACTAAGATTAAATAAACCCGGTTTTTCCGAACAATCCTGGGCTTTACACCCTAGCATCCATCCATAAACCGGGTTTCTCAACAGCCGTCCTAAATTAGTCAGATTTTTTTGAAACAATCGGCAATTTTATCTAAAATTCCATAAAAAATCTACAAACATACTGCTACTATACCTGTGAAAGCACTAGCTAACCGCCTGTTATTTTTATTTTATAAAAGGCGATGTTTCGCATCTACAATGATTCACAATATAGATGCCGGGCTGGTTTAGGAACCGCGTTTAACTTCGACAAAAATCTCCTCCAAAATTTCGCTGGCTCCCTGTTCGCGCAGGCGGTGAGCCAGGTCAATACCGAGCTTTTCAGCAGTATCTGCTGTACCGGAAACAGTATCTTTGACGAAGCGCTGACCGTCGAGACTCGATACCATACCGGTTAATGTTAATTGACCGTTTTCTATTTTAGTATTGACGCCGATGGGTACTTGACAGCCGCCTTCTAATTCCCGCAAAAATGCGCGTTCAGCATGGCATCTTTGGGCTGTTTCCGAGTGTTCGAGAGCTTTGATCACTTCCATGATTTCTGTGTCTCCGGCGCGGCATTCGATGCCCAAAGCACCTTGACCGACGGCGTGCAGGGAGATTTCAGGAGGGATAATTTGGTGGATGCGATCGCCCATTCCCAATCTTTCGAGTCCGGCGACTGCTAGAATAATCGCGTCGTAACCGCCATCATCTAATTTAGCGAGTCGAGTATTGAGATTGCCGCGAATATCTTTGAATTCAAAATAAGGGAAATGGTGCCGCAGTTGAGCCAGCCTGCGCAGGGAAGAAGTGCCGATTACGGAACCTTCGGGGAGGGTGTCGAGTTGCTTGTCTTTGTGCTTGGAGTGAACCACGAGGGCGTCAGCGGGATTTTCCCGTTCGGTGACGCATCCTAAAATTAAACCTTCGGGCAAATTGGTAGGCAAATCTTTGAGGGAATGAACGGCAAAGTCCGTTTCATTGTTAAGCATTCCCGTTTCTAATTCTTTGGTGAAAAGTCCTTTGTCGCCAATTTTAGCAAGGGCGACATCAAGAATTATGTCCCCTTGGGTGGACATGGTGTGGACTTCAAAAGTGTGTTCCGGGAATTGTTTTTGTAGCTCTGCTTGCACCCAGTAGGTTTGTACGAGGGCGAGTTGGCTTTTGCGAGAACCGATGCGGACGGTTCGGGAGGGGGCGGATGTGGTTGGGGACATAGGATCGATCGGAGGATAGCTTGAAATCAGCCAGTATATTCACCTGATCTAGCGTACCGCAGGTGGGGACTTTAATTGCTGGTTGGGACAATTCGGGCGATAAAACTGGGGCGATCGGCATTCCGACGGAAAGACAGCCGACGGTGTATGATGTGCTGGGGAATCTGGAGCCAGCTAATTTGACTGAAGAGTTTGCTCTTTGGTTGCAGCATTTGGGGAGAGAAATTTAGGAAAGAGGGGAAAAGGGCGAGCGAACTTTTAGCTCTCAGTTACAGCAATCAATAACTGAACTTCAATTCCTAAAGTCTGAGCACTGCGAGCAAGAGCCTCATCGCCAGCAACCAAAAGCAACTGATTAGAACTTGCTACTGCTAAATGTAGTGCATCTAAAGTACGCAACGGTAATTCAAAGCGACTAATCCAATCGCGAGCTAAGTTATAATGAATTGGCTCTAAGGGGATGCGAATATAAAAACCCCTGTCCAAGTCTGCCTGAAACTCTATTGCTATTTGTCTTGCATCCGACTGAGAAATTTCTGTCATGCGCACTCTTCGAGACAGTGCGGAAAAAATTTCCACTTCAACTAGCTGACTCAATCCTCGTTCAGTTTCTGTCCTCAGTAACTGCTGAGATGCTTCGCTAAGACGTTCTGGTCAGTAATTGGGAGCAATAACGCTAGTATCCAAGTAAATCAATAGCGTTCCTCCTGCCGCAGCCTAATGACTGTTGCACTCAGCGGTTCACCCTTTACTTGGATAGAGTCTCGGAGTGTTTTGAGTTCAGCTAACCGCTGTTCCTTGGATAGCGGCCCGATTACGCGAGCTACTACTTTGCCATCCTGTACGATTGTCACTTCTTCTCCTTTTGCCACCTTTTCCAAGATAGCTTGCAGATTCTGCTTGGCTTCTTCAACGCTAATCGCAGGCATCTTATTAGTTTTTTAGGTACAATTTAATTGTACATCAAATGGAATCGAAAATCGAAAATAGTATTAGCGTTGTCCTGCTTGAAGTGCAGAATTTGCGATCGCAACAACATCTGACTGCCGTCCGTTTTTGAGACTTACTCGGTACAACACCCCCAGCCTTTGCCACTCCACAGAAGCAGTGCAGTAATTACCGCAACTATTGAAATAAGTTCCCTTGATTCCGCCTGCTAATTCAATACTTCTGTAAGTATCCCTCGGCAATTGGGAAGGAGGCGAAAACGGTTCATCTCTTTTCGCTTCAATTGTGCCGAAAGTACAGGCTCCCCCGCGACATCCTTTGCCGTAATACATTTCAACAATGTAGCCGTGGGAGCCTGCTTTAATATCAAAATCAAGTTGCTGAGTATCCGATAAAGGCAGTATATTCGGTAGAAAAACTGGTACTCGGGTTTTGCCTTTGATTTGCCCAAAGATGTTACTTACAGGAAAACGAGTTTTAGCTTGATTTGCACCTGACTTGTTGGGGATTGGGGTAAACTTTTGCACAAAATCTCTCCACTGTAAAACTCTATTTTTAGCAACGTTGAGAGTGGGAATTGCATATTTTTCGACAGCCAGAGAAGGGCGGCCGTCTTTCAGATCGAAGTTGCGACGAATGACTGTATTTTCCGGTTTTCCTAATCCGTAAGTTGCGGCTGTGGAGCGGGCTTTTTCGCAACTAATTTTGAAGCGAACCATGTCAATGTTGCCATTTTCGGCTTGGTAAGACCAATTATAACCTTCAGAAGTCCGATCGCGATCGCACAAAAAACGCGAAATTTCAAACATCTTGGCAAGATGAACGTCGTAGAGGCGCAGCTTGCGGCTGCTGGTAGATTGTGCGGTATTGCGATCGGGCACAATAAATTGGATGGATTGCCAGCCATCTTTGGAGGTATAATTAAGCCAGCCAATTTCTGTCACAGACACTTGTGGACGTGCTAGGGCCCAGTTGGGTGTCAAAAGTGCGATCGTAAAAGCAGTAACCACACCAGCAAAAATCGCCCAAAATAGTCCTTTTCCCCTCATCCTGATTTCCCTGTAGACATCACAACCATTCTCTCTTGCTTCCCCAGCTTAACTGGTTTCAAGGCTCCCAAAATATATAATAGACTTGAATTGCATAAGTCTTCGATCGATACAGAAACCGCAGATGTCAG
>NZ_JAUBOJ010000354.1:0-8144 GCF_036700185.1 Microcoleus sp. BM001215392
GTTTAACCGATAAATTTTCGCCCAAATGCTACGCCCCTACATATACATTTCGACTCTTTGGAGATATTGTGTTGGCTCCGCCGAAAGAGTCGATCGCAACTGCACTCCCTAAATTATGATTCCCATACCAACGTTCAACAGCTCAACGCTTAATCAATTCCACTCCGTCGCGCCCGTCAATCTCTTGGACGTAAACCTTAACTTGTTCTTCCTTTGCAGTCGGCAACTGTTTACCCGTAAAATCCGGCTGAATCGGTACTTCTCGGTGGCCGCGATCGACTAATACAGCTAACCAAATTTTCTCGGGCCGCCCGTAATCGTTTACCGCATTCAAAGCTGCTCGAATGGTTCTGCCTTTATATATAACATCATCTACCAACACTACTGTTTTGCCGGTCAAATCAAAGGGAATTTCTGTTTTCGCCGGCGTGCGCATCGCCACTCGATCCAAGTCATCTCGATAAAACGTAATATCCAAAGCGCCCACGCATACTTTGACTTGTTCGAGGACTTCAATTTGAGCTGCTAACATTTGAGCCAATGGCACTCCTCTAGTATGAATTCCCAACAGCACTAACTCCGAGGGCTCTCCTGATTTTTCGACAATCTGGGAAGCGACGCGGGTGAGAGTGCGCCTCACTTCATCCGGGGATAAAATTTTGATGATTTTAGTCATTGGCTTGCTGGGAGCTAATTGTTGGCTGTTTGCCGATCGAACAATTTGATATTTGAGATTGAAAATTGACTCCAGAAATAAATCTGGGCTTGCAACAATTTTAGAGAGACTTATGGCCGCAGGCCTGCAAGCGGTAGCCTTTGCTTGTGCAAGTGTCCGAGGATGTGAGATTTGAGATTGACTTGAGAGCATCTCAGTTTTTATTTTATAGTGCTGTCCCCCCGAGCGATCGATCCAACACTCGCTCGGGGGGGATAGCACTGTCAAGAAATTCCTTTTTAGCATTCATTGAGATGCTCCAGGCTTGAGAAATTAATCTCGGGGTTGGAACTGCTACCGTCCCAATTTTTTTGGCTCCAAATTTTTGTCGGAGTTCTTTGTATGTATGGAGGTGAGGTCGGCATTTAGCGGACAAAAGACCATACAGTACAAACTAGCAATGATAGTCCCAACCAAATCAGAAAGCAAACCCTTGTTAATTGCAAAGCTTGATAAATTTGTTCCGGGGCGATGGGGCGAATCGGTTCGCCTAAGAGCGGTTTTTGTTTGACAACTGAGCGATAGGAATTTGTACCTCCTAGCTGTACTCCCAAGATGGCGGCGTAGGCGCACTCGCTCCAACCGGAATTGGGACTGGCATCTTTAACAGCATCTCTCTGACAAATCTGCCAAATGTACGTCGGTTTGCCAGATATAACGGCTAAAGTAATCACTGTTAGCCGGCAAGGAATCCACGTCAGCAAGTCTTCTAGTTTGGCACTAAACCATCCTAAATCAGTGTACGGCGCTTCTTTGTAGCCGACTGTAGAGTCTAATGTGCTGGCTGCTTTGTAAGCGATCGCACAGGGAACCATTGCGCTCGCCCACATCGAGTTAGGAGCGATCGGCAAATTGGTAACAGTTAATAATAGATGTGGCAGAGCTAACCCAACTAAGGCATAAAATAGCGGGGCACTCACCCCATCCACTGCATTCTCTGTTACAGTTTCTAACAGTGCTCGGAGAATTTCTGGCTCGGATAAGTTTTCGGTATCCCGACCAACGTAAAGGCTCAACCGTTCTCGCGCCTTGACTAAATCTCCAACATTTAAAGGCGCTAACACGTCTTGGGCTGCGGCTCTCAAACTGCGACCGGCAAAACAGCTAGCCAGCAAAACGGTCTGTAGGGCTATGCCGCAAACAGGATGCACCCAACTAGCAGCAACGACCATCGACCAACTGACAGTATAACTGCCTATAATCAGCCCGATCGCTAGTATTGTACCAGCACATCGTAGCAACAGTTTGGGCCGAGTGCCTGGGGGACGATCGCCCCAGCGAGGCATTTTGTCCGCGGGATTGTTCCAGATATTAAAGACAAGTCCAGTGTAAAGCTCGATCGCCCAACCCATCGCCTGTACGGGATGCGGCCAACCCCAAGGATCGCCGATCCAATAATCCAATACCGCAGCTAAAATCAAAACAGGAAATCGATCGGGCATCATTATATATAGTGTCAAACTTGATAGTCCGTCCCACCAAGAGCAGGAACGAGCAGCGTGCAGGTTTTAACTGCTGTTACCCTTGCAAAGTTGGATTTTTGAGGGCAGATTTTAACTGCTGAGATTACTTTCATCGCGCAGCAAGTGTACGTTCTGCTCCCAATGAACACCGTCAAAGGGTAGGATCTTAAATTCAGAAATGACATCAGAGTCAAGACAGCGGACATTAACATCGAAACCATCGGGATGCGATCGGGGGCGATAGAACGAGTGAATGCCACAAATCCGGCAGAAAGTATGTTTAGCAGTGCCTGTATTAAACCTGTAGGTTGTCAAAACATCTTCACCTGAGAGCAAGGTAAAACGTTCCGGCGGCACTATCAGGTGCAAAAATCCTTTCTTTTTACAGATAGAGCAGTTGCAATTCTGTGCTTCGTGTTTGTCAACCGCGACTGTGAAGCGGACAGCACCGCAGTGACAGCCACCGGAGTAGGTAACAAGTGTTGTGTCCATGTTTGTTTGAAGAGCGATCGCATAAATTCACTTACCATTTAAATGATAAAGCTAGTTTCTTCCCCAAGAGCCGCTTGCCAACTGCGGACATCATAGTATAAGTCTTCGAGGGAAATACTGTACAGCGCTTCGGCAAGTTTTTTGTGCAATCGGTTCCACAAACTGAATGTAACCCAGTCTTCTGGTTGGTTAGCGTCGGGAGAATGTCGAGGTAAAGGTTGAATAGTTTCCCCCACAGCCTCTAAGATTTGTCCTAAAGAGATTTGAGCAGGCTCTCTCGCCAATTGATATCCTCCTTGGGAGCCCCGAACTGATTGGACTAAACCGGCTCGTCGCATTTCAATCAGCAATTTTTCGAGATACGGAGCTGGTAACTCCTGTCGGTTCGCGATCGATTTCACCGATGTCGGGCCGAACCGAGGTTGCAAACTTAGATCCAGCAATGCTTTGACACTGTAGTGTCCGCGTGTGGTTAACTTCATGGGATTTTAAAATCGGGGGCAAATATTCAGCTAGCTGATAGCTGATAGCTTATGCTAGCGAGTTTAGAGATTGCTCGCACAGTCCTCGCAGCTACTCCTCAAGAAAGACAGCACCTTGTTAAAAATATTTAGATAATAGTGGTTAACAATTGAGCGGTTCGGTGTAATATGGTTTTACGACCGGCTATCAAGCTAAAGTTTCTTGGTCAAGACAAAAACCAACCGAGAAAAATTCCGTACACCAGTTGAATATTTCAGGACTCAGTAAATGGCTAAAAAGAAAAATATCGAACCCCTTGAAGGCGAAGGTCTGATCAAAAAGGTCAAAGACCTAGAGAACCTTACCAAGGAAGAAAAAGCTAGAGCTTGCGGCTACTACACCGTTACCAAGAACGGCGTAGAACGGGTCAACATGATGAAATTCCTGAATGCGCTGATTGATGCAGAAGGCATTCAGCTAGACGGGAAACAAAACGGCAACGGACGCGGCGGGCGCTCGGCTAGCTATCGGATTAGCGTTCAATCTAACGGCAACTTACTAATTGGAGCTGCCTACACCAAACAGATGGAACTTCAGCCGGGAGATGAATTTGAAATCTCTTTGGGACGCAAGCACATTCACCTGCGCCAAATCGATCGCGAAGAAGTATCCTAGGTCTTTACAATTTGCTTTGATTTCTTGCTTGAACAGGTTGGGTTGACTTCAAGCATTGACTGCAAGCAGAGAGTTGGCTCTGAATTTTTTCAGTGCGCCTAAAACAGTATGGGTTCTTATAGATGGCAATGGCTCGACAAAAGCCACTGCCACTACTTTATATTTTCCGAGAATACCTATTCTCGCCCCTCGCTATATCCGTATGGAGAAGCGGGGATTTTCCGCGTACCTGTTGTGTTAGTAGTCAGTTGACAGTTGACAGTAGTTAGTCATCAGTAGTTAGTCATCATTAGTTAGTCATCAGGAAGAAGGTTATAACGGCTTGGCTCGGAGGGTAAAAAGAGGTACGAAAGCGAACAAAGCAATAACGTGACGGAGGTATTGTCAGCCAAGATGTGTAATATCAGTTAAAAAAATGCAACAGCCGGGAAGCTCCGAGCCAGTAGAGAATGATTCATTCCCGAATCTCAATCGTGGAAAATGAACAATGGACTGACTGACTCAAAGCCAAAAACCTCGATCGCCCGTTAAATGAAATTATCGGCGCAAACCGTTAAAGTGTTAGGGAAGAATTAGTCACCAGCCCATGCCGTTGCCCAGATTCGCCTTTCAAACTTCCCAACAGCCAATAAAAATACCCCTGCGCCACGTTCTAGTAGCCTCTTTTGTGGTGCAGATAGTCGCAGCAGTGGGGATTGTCGGATATCTTTCTTTTCGTAACGGAGAAATAGCAGTCGAAGAACTCGCCCAGAAATTGATGGCCCAGACAGGGAAGAGAGTTGAAGAAAAGCTGAGTGTTTTTTTGGAAAATGCCCACTGGGTAAATCAACTTAACGCTGAAGCGATCGACCGCAGGGAATTAAACTTAGAGTTAGAAGAGCGCCAAATTCGGGGAGAAAAGTTCCTGTGGCAGCAAATACGATCGTTTAAAAGTATTCAGTGGATTTCCCTGGGTTCTGCAACATCAGGAGCATATCTCGGTATTTGGCGCAGCCAGAAAAACCACAGCTTGCAAATTGTCGCTGCTAACAAGTCTACCAACTCTCAGAACATTTACCACGCTACAGACAATACAGGCACTCGCACGGCTAAATTAAACGCAGAAGCGGGAACCTACGATGCCCGCCTCCGCCCTTGGTACAAAGAAGCTGTCGCAGCTAACAAACCGATTTGGACGAGCATTTATCCCGGTTTTACTCCGGGGAGTGTGTTTATTGCCGCCAGCCAACCGATTCGCGACGGCAAGGGTAAATTGCTGGGAGTTTGTGCGGTAGATTTTTCACTCTCGGAGATCGAGCAATATCTCGATCGCCTGAAGTTTAGCAATACCGGACAAATTTTTGCGATCGAACGATCGGGTTTGCTGGTTGCCAGTTCCAGTCAAGAATCACCCTTTAGGAAGATTTCCCAAAAGCAGGAACTCCAGCGGGTGAATGTTTTAGAAAGTAAAAATCCGGTGATTCGCACCGCAGCTAAGTATGTATACGAACAGTTTGGAGGCTTTGGCGAGATTCAGCAGCGACAGCAACTAAAATTTAGCCGAGATGGGAAAGAATATTTTTTAGAGGTGCTGCCGTTTTCTGATAGTTACGGTTTGGACTGGCTGATCGCGATCGCGGTTCCCGAATCCGATTTCATGGGGCAAATTAATGCTAATACCCGCACTACAATTTTACTTTGTCTCGGGGCGCTGCTGGTATCGACAATTGCCGGAGTGCTAACAGCCCGATGGGTGACGCTGCCGCTGCTGCGGCTCAATGTCGCAGTTAAAGATATCGCCACAGGAGAATTCGATCGCACTGTTGGTGTGAGCAGGCTGGAGGAAGTGGGCGCATTAGCCGAGTCTTTCAACGAGATGGCCGCTCAATTAAAAAAGTCTTTTGAAGCTTTAGCAAGCAGTGAAGAAAAATTTGCCAAGCTGCTAGAAAGCTTGCCTGTTGGCGTGGCAGCCCTGACTCCGACGGGTAGCGCTATTTTTATGAATTCGATCGGAGGAGAGATCGCGGGTAAAGGCGCGATTCCCAGTACAACGGCAGAAGAGCTCTCAGTAACTTATCAGCTTTATGTAGCCGGAACCGATCGGCTGTACCCGATCGAGGACTCGCCGTTTGCAAGGGCTGCCAGAGGTGAAGAAATGCTGGTGGAAGATATGGAAATTCGCAGCGATGGGAAAAATATTCGCTTGCAAGTGCGATCGATGCCCGTGTTCGATCGGCAGGGGAATGTCGTTTACGTGATTATTGTTTTTCAAGATATCACCGATCGCAAACAAGCAGAAAAAATATTGGCTGACTACAACCGGACTCTGGAAATTGAAGTAGCTTCGCGCACAACCGAGTTAGCCGAAATCAATTCCCGCTTGGAGATCGAAATTGAGGAGCGCCACCAAGCCACAAAAATTATCCGTAAAGAGCGGGACTTTAACTTAAAGATTATCGAAAATTCTCCGATGTTTTTTGTGGCGATCGACCAAACGGGTACAATCCTGCGGGCGAATGACTGTATGCTGCAAGCTGTCGGTTATACTGCCGCAGAAGTTATCGGCCAAGATTATTTAGCTATATTTGTACCCGAGGGCGATCGAGCCCAGTTGCACTCGATTTTTAATGCCGTCAAAGCCAGCCCGCAAACGATTAACGAACACCGAATTCTCACCAAGTGCGATTCCCTAGGGGATAGCTACGCGCCCCAGGGTTTATTAGTGGAATGGCACGGTACGCCCGTTTTGGATGAAAATGGCAATTTTGACTTTCTTTTTGGATTTGGGATCGATATTGGCAAACGGAAACAAGCCGAATTAGCATTGCAAGCAAGCGAAGCTCTGTTTCACAAATTAGCTGTCACCGTTCCCGGAGAACTTTACATATTCGCACAGCATCCCGACGGCTCCGTCAATATGGAATATATCAGTCCTCTGTGCCGGGAAATTCAAGAATTAGAGCCCGAGGAAATTCAGAGCAACTCTGCTTTACTGTACGAACAAATGCACCCAGACGATCGCCCCAGCCACTTCGAGGCAATTGTCAAAAGCGCCACGAATCTCGAACCATTTGCCCACGAATGGCGGATTGTCACAGCATCGGGAAAGCTCAAATGGCTGCAAGGCTATTCTCGACCGGAAATGCGCGAAAATGGAGATATTGTCTGGCACGGCATAATCATTGATATTAGCGATCGCAAACAAGCAGAACAAGAACTCAAACAAGCCAAAGAAGCAGCAGAAGCAGCAAACAAAACTAAAACCATTTTTCTCGCCAACATGAGCCACGAATTGCGAACTCCCCTCAACGCCATTCTCGGCTTCGCTCAATTAGTGGAACCCAGCACAAACTTAACTTTGCAGGAACAGGAAAATATCAAAATTATTCACCGCAGCGGAGAACATTTGCTGCAACTGATCAATCAAATCTTAGATTTATCTAGAATCGAAGCCGGGCGCATGACACTCAACGCCAAAAACTTTGACTTGTACCGCTTGCTGGGCGACGTGCAAAATATGTTGCAACTCCCCGCGCAAAATAAAGGATTATCATTAATTATCAACTGCTACTCCGATGTTCCCCAGTACGTCGAAACTGATGACGTTAAGTTGCGACAAGTGCTGATAAATCTCTTAGATAATGCCTTAAAATTTACTCAACAAGGAGCAATATTAGTAACGGTACGACAAAAAAAAGAAGAAATAATTTCGCAGGAACAACACAAAATTTTAGATTTACCGTTAAGCACAAAACTTGTTAAAATTTGCTTTGAAATTGCCGATACAGGAATGGGTATATCCACCGAAGAACTAGACAGTATATTTGAATTATTTGTCCAAAGCTCATCGGGGAAAAAAATTCAAAAAGGTACGGGATTAGGATTAAGTATCAGCCGCGAGTTTATCAAATTAATGGGCGGCGATATTACGGTACAGAGCGAAGTTGGACGCGGCACAGTATTAAAATTTGATGTTCAAGTTGTGACAGCAGTCAGCTTAGTTGCAGCGGTCGAAACATCTGTTGAAGTAAAAAATTTATCGGAGCATTCAACTATCGCCGCCGAAAAAATATCGGATAATGCTGGAATATTTGCGTTTGAGTCGAAGCCCAAGTTTTCCCCAGAATGGACGAGCAACCTTCAACAAGCCGTCCAGCAAGCTGACTTCGACTTGATTGCCAAAATAATTGAAGAAATTCGCACCGACCATCATGTTATTGCAGAAGTTCTAATGAATCATTTATATAACTTTGACTATAAAAAAATTCTAGATTTGATTGCATAAATAAAGCTAAATATAGCACAATACGGTTCACTTAAGACAGATCCCCCCTAACCCCCCTTAAAAAGGGGGGGAC
>NZ_JAUBOJ010000355.1:0-8138 GCF_036700185.1 Microcoleus sp. BM001215392
AACACAGATAAACGCAGATAATTTTAGGGTGTTTTCCGATTTTTGCAAGAGGTCTAATTTAAAACCGAGGTAGGTAGCCATGACAGACACGCTAATCCAGAATCAAAGTAGCGGAATTCTGCTAAAAAATATTAGCTGGAAAACCTACGAATCCCTGCTGAATGAGTTAGGGGAACACGGAGGAATTCGTTTGACTTACGATCGCGGAAATTTAGAAATTATGACTCCATCAGCACCCCATGAAAAGTACAAAAAAATCTTGGGACGTTTTGTAGAAAGCGTGAGTGATGAATTGAATGTTGAAATTTGCAGTTTGGGTTCTCTAACTTGCAGGCGCGAGGATTTGGCTCGCGGTTTAGAACCGGATCAGTGCTATTATATCGAAAATGAGGATGTGGTTTGGGACAAAGAACAAATCGATCTAAATCAAGATCCGCCACCCGATTTAGTAGTGGAAATTGACGTGACTAGCAGTTCGATCGATCGCCTTTCTTTATACGCAAGTTTAGGGGTGCCGGAAGTTTGGCGCTACGACGGAAATCGTTTAATAATTTATCAACTGGAAGCACAGGAATATGCAGAAAGAGATGTGTCTCCGACTTTTCCTTTTTTGTCGCAAGTTGAGATGCTGCGCTTTTTGAAATTGAGGAGGACTACAAAAGAAAATGCTTTAATTCGCTTGTTCCGGGAGTGGGTGAGGAGTCAAATTCAGTCAGGGGAATAGAAGGGCGATTCACGCTCGGGATGGCGACGTTTGAGGCTCTTTTTAGCAACCGCAGATGAACGCTCACTGACGCGGATGGATGACTCGGGCGATCGGCTCAAATTTACCTTAATTTCGCCCTTGCATATCTTAAACCGTATCCCTAATGTTCTCGTCCTTCTCAATTTTGATAGAGATGCAACGTACCGATCGCCTGGCCGCAAAACTGCGAGAATTAAATATTGACCCGGATACGATTTAGCAATTTTATTTCATGAAATAGCGAGGTTGACATGACTCAAATAAATCCCGATCGCACTACTGGTACAATTGCGCTCGACGTTTGTACTCAATCAAACGGGCAGTATCTTTGTCAGATATCATCATCTCTGAGCGATCGTCCCGATGATAGCATGAATTTTTACGGACAAACGAAAGAACACGCGATCGCGATCGCTCTAGAACATTTAGCCGACGAGTATCGCGAGAAAGCCGAAGAATCTCAAAATATAGATTCGCTCGCCGTGGAAATTTCAGATTCTGGAGAACCAATTAATAAATATTATCATGTGATTATACACTACGAAGAAATTTCGGAAGCAGAATCTAAGTTTGATGCAGTACACAATACAATCATGGGAAATACGATTATTGAGAATGCCAGACTTGCAGCCATTGAGATTTCTCCAGATATTCAAATCGAGCCGTTAGAGCGATCGGGATATTGAGGGAGAAAATTTTACACAATCTGCGGGTCACAATCAAGTTTTGTCGTCAAAAAAAGCGGTTTCCGATCTGCATCCAGGATTAAAATAACCAGGACTATTGATTTTGATTAATTTGGCTTTTTACCCAATTCCGAAATGCTTTAACTAATTCCAAATAATCCATTATTTCCGCCTGTTTCAGAAAACTGACAATCTCTAAAATAGCCACACTTGGAAATGCCAAACTGCGTGAAGCGAAGCTATCCCGTAGGGAATCGCACTCGACATACCCTTGACTCTCCAATCTGTTAATTCTGAGCCGCGAACCGTTGTAAATCCAAACTTCCGGCACTCCCAGATCGGCATAAATCTGCAACGTACTGTCGGATCTGCTGGTTATATCAATTTCCACCACTAAATCTGGCGGCGGATCTTGACTCATATCGAGTCGTTTTTTGCCTTTAATTGCACTCGCATTCTGGATGTAAAAACAATCATCGGGTTCGGCACCAATAAGTTCGGGACGTTTGAATGTCGTAGAACCCAGAGGTTCAATTCTCACATCTAATTCTTCTGCTAATGTTTCAACAAATCGACCCATTACTCTTTTGTAAACTTCGTGTTCTGCTGAAGGCACCATAATTTTTAAATTGCCGCGATTGTATGTCAGTCTAATTGGCCGATCGCCGATTTCGGCAAGCAAAGTCTCGTAAGTTTGCCAACTGATATTCGATAGCTCGACTATTTGTTCGGGCGGACTGAGAGTTTTAGCAATCATGGGGTTACTTTGGTGAAGAGTTCGCAGGCGCAAGCCGGGGCGTAGCCATCGCACTTTTAAACTAAATCATATCATCTCAAACATAGGTTTTTAGTGAGGACTTCAGTCCTCTCTCGTCGGATGCGGACTGAAGTCCTCACTACGAACCAAATTGCTAGTTATTGACCTGCAAAATCGGCGATGAACTTCTGGACAACTCGATTTAATTCCACCGAATGAGAAGCTTTAAATAAAATACGATCGCCCTTTTCGACAAATCCCAACAACCGCTGTGCTAAATCTTCCCGCCCATTCTCTGCTGTAATATCTCCTATCTCCACAAAAGGCACGCCCGCTGCACCCGCAGCCATCGCCGCCGCTTCCTCAAAATCGGCAAACACAAACAAAGCATCGAGGTTTAAATCCCGCGCCGCCTTTCCTACTTGTCGGTGAAATTCGATCGCCATGGAGCCCAATTCCTTCATCGTGCCCAACACCGCAATCCGGCGCTTTCCCGGAGTATCCGCTAACAATCTCAGCGCCGCCAACATCGACTCCAAACCAGCATTGTAAGTCTCATCCAAAATCACAACATCCTGCGGCAAATCGTAGCGGCGCGCCCGTCCATCCGGTAACTGCACGGACAAACCTTGCTGTAAAACTTTCCAGTCAATCCCTAAAACTTTTGCTACCGCCAAAGCCGCCAAATAATTTACAGCATTGTGCCTTCCAGCCAAGGGCAGCGGCAATTCCACACCTTCTACAAGTATTGTATGATTATTCAGCAATTCCCCGCACAAATCGCCGCCTTCTAATCCGTAAGTTAAAGTTTTTCCCTGCCAAACTTGTGCCGCAGTTGCCATTA
Source organism: Microcoleus sp. BM001215392 (assembly GCF_036700185.1). Taxonomy (NCBI): domain Bacteria; kingdom Bacillati; phylum Cyanobacteriota; class Cyanophyceae; order Oscillatoriales; family Microcoleaceae; genus Microcoleus; species Microcoleus sp. BM001215392. The sequence goes on from NZ_JAUBOJ010000355.1 coordinate 3,033, forward strand.
ATCTGTCAGAATCGTGATTGAGAATAGCAATACTTTCAGCAGGCATTTCCGCTAACAGTTCGCACTTAGCGATCGCGATCGCCTCGAACGAACCCAATCGCCCGATATGCGCCGTTCCCACATTAGTAATTACCGCCACAGTAGGACGCGCAATTTGCGAGAGCAGTGCAATTTCTCCTAGCCCGCGCATTCCCATTTCAATCACAGCATAATTGTGTGAGGGCGAAAGCTCCAACAGAGTTTTCGGGACTCCAATTTCATTGTTGTAGTTATATTGAGTTTTCAGAACATTTCCGCTGGTTGATAAAACCGCGGCAATTAATTCTTTGGCAGTAGTTTTACCGACTGAACCAGTAACAGCAATTATCGGTATACTGAATTGGTCGCGCCACCAACGGGCGATCGCCTGGTAAGCTTTTAAGGTATCGTCAACGCGCAACAGCGGAAAATTTGGAACTTCTGCTTGCCAATCGCGATCGACTACCGCAGCAATCGCCCCCAAATCCCGAGCCTTTTCCACAAACTGATGCCCGTCAAAATTTTCTCCTCGCAGCGCCAAAAATACTTCGCCGCCCTCAATAATACGCGTATCTGTAGCAATACCTGTCCCTAAAGCTGTGACAACGCCCTCAGACACCGCAGGCAAAGGTACAGTTAAAATTTCAACAAGTTGGGCGATACTGACGCGACACACCATAGGACAGGCACTCACATTTTAAATAATTATTTTCACAGCTAATCCTACCGCGCCCGACCTCACATTTAACCGTTTGCGGGCTGCCGGCTAGGATCGACATTAAAAATCTGAATACTCCACCGTCGGCAAGCGCCAGAAATCCGATCGAACCGACCCACAATCTTTACCAATACTTTACAAAATTTATGGTGATTTTAGCAGTTGCGAATTAGTAACAATTCATGTAATGCTAGTGTTGGTAATTAGTTTAACTAACCAAAAAATATCGATCGGCTGTCTGTGCTGACCGCTTCCATCCCTAAGCCTTGTCCGGCGAGAAGCTCGGTTGACTAAATTGTGGTGCTATATCTGGCAATTCATCCAACCAATGGTGCTTAAAGCTCCTCTCAAATCCTCGGAGGGTTAATCCACAGTGAACGACTACAACAGACAGAGCTACGAAGAAGAACAGCAACTTTACAACCACTGGCTCGAGCTGGTACAAGTAGAGCAGCCGATCGAACTGATCGGTCGATTTCGCACTTTGTTTATCCACACCACCGAATATCCCGATCGCGCAGTCGCTGGCGCCCTGGAAAAAATAGCAGCTTCACCATACGCCGCACAAGAATTCAAATACATCCTCAACCGCTGCTGCCACATCCTGATCAACCGCTGGCAAACGTACCCCAGCAAGCAAGCCGCCATCCCAGAATTAATCTCTGTGTTTGAAGAAGCCCCCAAAATAGCATTAGGATACAGTCGATCGCGACCTGCTCGCTCCATCCTCCAATTAGTAAATCAATTTACCGAAAGCGAACAGTACCTCACCCTCAAACGCTTAGGCCAAGTCATCACCCACAGCAACGAAGACAGCAGCAACAGCTTCATCCCAGCCACCCTAGCTTTGGGAAGCTTAATTCCCCGCTACCCTTACCTCTACAAACACTGCCTCCTGAGCGACGACAGCACCTACGAACAGCAAAAAATCATTCAAAAAATCCAAGCTCAAAAGCAGCAGCAATTTGAAATCGACCTCTCGCAATACGTTGCTCACCAAGTGAGAAAAGCCCAAACAGCCCGCCGGCATACCTCAATCTCCTTCGGCAGAAATATACAGACTATAAAAAACCCGACACTGTTGAGCGACCCAGAACTGTTCTTTGCCCTCAAGCAATTTGTCGGAAAAGTAGAAGGAGCCGATACATACAGACAAATTGCGGGTCGCTTCATGGCGAACGCCAGCACAACTGTGAGCTACAGCTCCTTTAAAGACGACTTATACGAATACCTAATTTCTTCCGTCACCAACGATGGCTACGGAAAACGTCAATTTAACGAAAAACTGTATAAGGAACTACAAAATACCTTTCCACACAACGATGCTCAGAAGTTCAACGAATTTTTAATGATCAGAACTTGCAGCCATTTATTGAACTTTTTAGTAGTAGAGAGTCCTGCACGGCCCAACCACTTTGTCTTCCTCGACCTAATCTCCAACCTCGGGCCCACCCAAACCACAGGTTTGCTGCTAAAAATCGTCCTAATTTGTGGCAAAGTCAAGCCCTATCTAGAAAAGCGATTAGCAATTTTGTTCGGTCACTACGAATTTTCTACCCGAGAAGGCGTGGTGTGGTTAGTCAAAGCCCTGGAAAACCTGAATCTAGCTTTGAGTACCAATTTTGGCAATCTAGACGTATCTTTCCTGCGGTAGGCGACCGGCCCCACAACTTTCTGTTGGTTCCACCTCGCCAAAACACCACAGGTCGAAATCTGGTTTCTGAATACCCTAAAAGTTTGATGTTGAATTGTGGCGACCTAATTAACTGCTTAAAGCTACTCAAAAGACGGTATTCTGTGTTAAAATCCCAAGTGTATCAGATTCGGTTGCAGGCTTTGTTCATTGCTACAGAATTGTTTAAAAACTTGCCCTTCTGTATCGGCAGGGGACTCTCCGAAACTGAAATCTTTGCACTGTCTAATTTTTGGAGTTATTCCTCATGTCGATATACGTCGGTAACTTATCCTATCAAGTTACCCAAGAAGACATCACCACCGTCTTCGCCGAATACGGAACCGTTAAGCGAGTACATCTACCTACCGACAGAGAAACCAGTCGCCCCCGCGGCTTTGGTTTTGTAGAAATGTCAACCGATGCCGAAGAAGATGCAGCGATTGCTGCTCTCGACGGAGCAGAGTGGATGGGTCGCGACCTCAAAGTTAACAAAGCTAAGCCTCGCGAAGATGAAGGCGGCCGTGGCGGCGGCAACCGGGGCGGCGGCGGCCCTGGTAAATTTGCTCGCGGTGGCGGTGGCGGTGGCGGTGGCGGTGGCGGACGCTACTAAATTGCTAGGATCGAGATTGGAGATGGGAGAGCGGAAATTTGCCAGGAGAGAGCGCGTAGCTGATTGACCTAGCTGCTTCGCCAATTCTCTCAGTTCCGCAAAACCTCTGCTATTCAAGTTTCCCGATCGACCGCATTCAATATACCAAAAAGCCAAGGGATCGACCCTTGGCTTTTTGGTATGAGAGTATGGGGTAGGAGCCACAAATCAACTGGGCGAACTCCACGCACTGCCTCTACTGTTCTAATCGTCAGGTTCGATACTGCTACTCAATCCGTGATTGTTGAGCGTTTCAGCATAAAACTCAGCGTGTTCGAGAGCGCAAACAATCACCAGCCCCAGCCCGCTATTGTGGGCTTCCATCATCACATTCACAGCCTGTGGCTGAGTCAGACTCGGTACCGTCGCCATCAAAGTCTGCACCACGTACTCCATCGGATTGAAATCATCGTTGTGCAGCAGAACGCGATAGCGCGGTGCAAGCTTGCGGACTGTAGAAGGCTTTTGAATAATTTCGACAGACACTAATCTATACCTCCTGAGTTATAGGATGTTAAAATTTTTGAGACTCCCCTGCCGTTGATGCGAGGGGATTCTTCGTTCATAAACCCAACGCCGCTGAGATAGGCTTACACCTAAAACAGTAGAGATCGAACTAGGACGAAGCTTGTATCGCATTAATTTCGATCGATAATCTTGAGCTGGATTCCTCCGCTGTGAAAGAGTATCTCACTTTCAGTTATTTTATTGAAATCTCTAAATTCAGACAAGGCAGCCGCCTGCGCCCATCGCGCTCTGTCAACCATACCAAACCCAGAGGAAGTGTCCTCAGCCCCCCAGCCACCACCTGTCTAGCGTCATAATATAAAGGCAAGATCGGTTAAAAATAAAAAACTACTACCTGTTAAATCCCCAGAACGGACTGAACGTTATATGAAACGCAAACCTAACTCCTACAACGACAGAGACAGATTCGGCGGCGACCCATTTCGGGGAGACGAAGACCCCGGCTCGGGCCCACAGTCGCGGCGAGGGCCTCAGTCCGGTAAACCCTCTTTCCTCAATTCCGCCACCATCGGGATTTTAACAGCCGTCTTTATTCTGGGAATTGGGATCGGAATTGCCTTTAGCTCCACGGCTACAATTAGCCCAGAAAACGTAGCATCCCGCGAATTTATCGATCGCAGCGCCCCAAACCCCGAACTTTGCGTGCAGTTTGGAGCCAGCGCCATGGTGACAGATATGCGCCTCTACGTCACCCTCAACCCCTTCAACGTCTATATCTCGCAGCCGAGTATGCGCCCCGGATGCGTCCTGAGAACCAATAACTGGGCAATTCTCGAACAAAGAAAACTGATCAACCAAAACCAAGTGCGCGAGTGCAAAAATCGCATGAACACCTTCGGCTTCACAGGCCCCCTGGAAGGCCAACCGGAAATTAACTGTATCTACCAAAACGACGGTGCTAAAAACTTGTTCCTCAACCAACCGGGTTCGACAGCTCCAGCCACGGAAGGTCAAAATTTCTAAATCGCTGAGATAGCTGTTTTGGCGATCGAGTAAATATTTTGGGTAGGGACTTAGGCTGTGCTTAAGTCCCTACTCGGTTTCAGCTAGAGCGTGCCGTAACCTCACGCTAACCCTTATGGGTATAGCGTGAGAGGAATGCGCGTCAATCAATGGGGTTCAATACCCCGTTGATTGACAGTTTCCTTATCAACTCACGAAGAACCTCACTCTGTTGCCTTTCCTTGATCTGGCAGTATTTTTTTAAGTGCATCAATTCTTCATCGGTGACTCGAAAATTAACCTGATTCATAGACCTACGTTGTATAGCTGTATGCTATAATCATACTATTGCATGGCCCAGAAGAGGAAAGTTGCGATTTTAACTTGGTTTGAGGATAATTTTTTCGGGTACAGGTTTTGCAGGCGATCGGGCTTTGTAAAACTTGACGCTGAAAGTTTACCATTAATTGGTAGCCCTGAGTGGTAATCGCCCATCAGAAGTTATAGCAACCGCCACATCAGTGAGGACATAAATAACTTCATGAATAGAGCCGATACCCGTACTGCATCAATGAT
>NZ_JAUBOJ010000356.1:0-8114 GCF_036700185.1 Microcoleus sp. BM001215392
CATCCATCCGGTGAGAAATAAAACCGCCGATATTTGGTGCAACTCCCGGCAATTTAGCAAATTCCTGCCGCAGCGCCTCCAAAGTTTTCGGCCTGTGTTCCATGCCCTCCTCGCTCAAACCGATATCAATGTGAGCTAAATTGACTCCTGCAGCATCAGCATCTCCCGGAGCTCTGCCCGATCGCACTTGCACGTATTCAAACCTGCTATCATCCTTAAGTGCATCTTCAATAGCAAAAGCCGCGCTATCTGTTGTCTCCAAAGACACCCCCGGATAAAGGAGAATAGTATTCACCAAAGTTTGCTCCTGAAACTCGGGTAAAAACACCCGTCCAAAAGATGGCAAAATAATTAATGCAGCCACCATACTAGCAGCAGCTAAAGCTAAAATTATCGCCGAATAGCGCATTGACAATTCTATAAAAAAATGATAGATGCGCTTGCAAAATCTCGGCAGCCAAGGTTCCTCGGAACTCATGCGTTTGGTAGGCAACAAAATAGCGCAAAGGGCGGGAGATATTAACAGCGATTCCAGACTAGAAATCACCACAACAACCAAATAAGTAATCCCCATCGGCGTAAAAATCCGACCTTCTACACCGGGCAAAGTAAAAATAGGAGAAAACACAACAATCCCAATAACAGTCGCTCCAATTAACGAATCGCGCACCTCTTGACTGCCGTCAAAAATCACATCCATTACCGGGCGCGGATTAAGAGAAGCCTTATTTTCTCTCAAATTGCGGTAGGTATTTTCCGCATAGACGATCGCATCGTCGATCGCAGTGCCGATCGCCACCGACAAACCCCCTAAAGTCATCGTATTCAGCCCCAGCCCCAGCCAATACATCGCCAGCAGCGCGAACAGCCAAGTCAGAAAGAAATCCAGCAAAACAACCGCGAGAGTGCGCCAATTCATCAAAAACGGGATCAGGATGATGGTAACAATGATGCTGCCTTCAACTAAAGCCGATCGCACATTCTCCACCGAGGAATTAATATATTCTTCCTGTCGAAAAGTCACAGTAACTTTAATATCTTTTGGCAGAGCTTGCTGCACCTCAGCCATTGCTGCCTCAACCGCTTTAGTTACCGTCGGAGTATCAGCAACTGGCTGTCTGTTTACCATCACAATCACAGCTTTTTTGCCGTTAAAACTGCCATCGCCCCGCTTGATTGCAGCACCAATCTTGACATCAGCGACATCAGCAATTCTGACCGGCGTTCCGTTGCGAGAGGCGATCGCAGATTGCTGCAAATCTTCCACAGACGCAATCCGCCCCACCCCCCGGATTAAAGTTTCTCGATCCGGCGTAATTAAATACCCCCCCGGCGCGTTAACATTCGCAGCCGCTGTCGCTTCGGCAACTTCCTGCAACGACACATTAAAAGCTTTCAACTTTGCAGGTTCTACTAATACTTGATACTGCCTCTGATCGCCGCCGTAAGCCACGACTTGAGCAACGCCAGTCACTGCCAAAAGCCGATTTGTGACTTGCCAATCAACAAGACGGCGCACTTCCATCAGTGGAGTAGTTTCTGAAGTAAAAGCATAGGTAATAACAAGACCTACAGGTGAAGTTGTAGGAGAAATTTGTGGTGCTTCTACTCCTGCGGGAAGCTTGCTTTGAGCTTGCTGCAACCTTTCTGTTATCAACTGGCGGGCTTGGTAAATTTCAGTTCCCCAATCAAAGATTACCTTAACGGCAGAAAGACCTACAGCGGAAGACGATCGCACTGCTGTCACCCCAGGAGTTCCGTTAATCGCACTTTCGATCGGCAGTGTTACTAAAGACTCGATTTCTTCCGGCGCCAGCCCCGGTGCTTCCGTCTGAATTTCGACTTGCGGGGGTGCAAAAGGAGGAAAGACATCAAGGGACATTTGGGGGATGATATACAATGTCCAAAGACTAACAATAATGGTGGCGATAACAACTAGCCAGCGGCGGTTTATTACCCATCTGAGAATAGTGCTGAACATTTTATTATTTTGGAGTTAATATAGCGGTTCTCAAGCGTGGTGAGGTATGGGGGCGAGTCCTATGCCTATGCCCTATGCCCTATGCCCTATGAGCACCTCATGTTACTGAGAAAGGCTATAGATAGATACTTCTGCAAACTAAATTGCTATATTCACGCAATTGTTTACTTCAAACTCTTGACTTCTGTCTCTTGAGCTTTAACGTGATGGTTGTCATTGTGTAACAGCAGTTCATTGTGCAACGGCGATACAGAGTCGGAAAAACTATTGTTTCCGGCATTGTTTCCAGAATCCGCTGCTAATGCTGGCAATTTGCGCCGATTTCCCAACAACACGCCTGCTGTGAAAGTTAGGGATGCGATCGCAACTGCTCCCCCTATTCCCGTCCACCAGAAAGACACGGGTAAATTATTAAAATTAACCTCTGCTACCTTTGGAATTGCCTCTTTTTTTTCCTCGTCTTTTGAGGGCTTGCTGCCGCCCCGCAAAGATTGTGCGTAAAGTTGAGGTGCTCGCTGCGTTACTATCAAATCTCCCTCAAATAAACCACTCTTAACTTCAACTAAATCTCCGGCCGTTTGACCGAGTTCAATTTCAACAGCTTGATAAGCATTGCCATTTTGGACGTAAACAGTTTTTTTACCGCTAACATCCACTACCGCCGCACTCGGAATTGCTAAAATATTTGTGGCAGTTTTGTCGGTTAAAATCTCCAACTCAGCAAACAGTCCGGGCTTTAATTCGCCGTTAATATTATCTATTTCTGCTTTCACCGGCACAACCCGCGTTTCTCCTTCGACGGATGACCCAATGAAGGCGATTTTTCCATTGAAAATGCGATCGGGTAAATTAGCGACTTTTACCCTGACTACCTGACCCTGTTTTACTTTATTTAGGTCTTTTTCGTAAATATTGGCGGTGGCAAAAACGCGGTTGTCATTTAAGAGACTCATCAACGGTTTTTCAGCGTTTACTGACTCTCCTAGAGTGATTTCGCGATCGGCTACCGTCCCCGAAATCGGAGCAACTACGGTAACGAGTCCTCGATCGTTGGCAACAGTTCCTAATTGTTGCAGCCGCGCTTGATAGGGTGCGTCAGCCAAACGAATGCGCGACTGAGCAACTTGGACGGCAGTTTTGCCACGTTTAACTTGGTTCTCGGCTTCTAGGACTTCCCGGCGGCTCTGAGCTCTGGTAAGTTGAGCTTTTGCTTCTGCAACCATGCCTTGAGATTCCCGCAATTCCCGCATTGGGAGGTCTACTTCGGCTTGTTTAATTTCGGTTTGAGCTTGGATAACTTCAGGACGGCTTTTTGCCTTAGCAACAGTGGCTTGTGCTTCGGCGAAGTGCGCTTGCGATTCCAGCATTGTGCGCCGCGCGATCGCCCCAGATGCCACTAATTCTTTGTCGCGCTCGAACTGTTCTTTTGCCACAGTCAGTTCAGTTTCTGCCCGCGCTATTTCGGCTTGCGCTATTTCAACTTGGCGCTGATAGTTTTCTTTAGCGGCTTGCACAACTGAACGCTTGTTTACTAATTCTTGTTCTTGCTGGTACTGCTTAGTTACCGCCGTCAATTGGGTTTTGGCTTGGGCGATTTCTGCTGCGGATATTTGAAGTTGGCGATCGTAATTTTCTCGTGCTAGTTTGAGATCTCCTTGTGCTTGCTGCAAATCTGCCTCAGCTTCGGCACGTTTCGAGAGAGATTCAACCCGCAATTGTCCTAATTCTGAACTCGATAAAACCGCAACCGGTTGACCTTTTGATACTTTGTCCCCAGGCTTAACTAGCAACTCTACTACTTTTCCAGCAACAGGAGCCGTAACTTCTACTTTTTCGTTGGGTAAAGTTTCAATTTGTCCTGTGGTTTTGATGCCGATATCTAGTCGCTGGCGAGCGGCAGGGGAGACTTTAATTCCTAATCGTTTTGCTGTTTCGGCATCGACAGAAATAGCAGTAGGAGTTTCAGTTGTTTCGCCACTGTGCTTAAATTCATCTCCGTGTCCCGCGTGGGCAAAAACAGCGGCCGGATCGATGAATAACAAAAAACTCAAAAGTATTCCCGAAAAGTGAAATATCGGTGCTAGGGAGCGGACACGGCGGTAGTATTGCATGATTGAGTAGGGGCGAATCTGGACTCATAACTCAGTTTTGCAGATTAAAATGAAATCTGGATGAAATATGGTATTACTGTTTGTACCAAGCTTGTCGCCACTCTTTCATTTGCTCGATTTCTTGCTTTTGCGAAGTCACAATCTCTTGGGACAATTTGTTTATTTCCGGCCGCTTCGACTTCTTCAAAGCATCTTGGGCCATCACTAAAGCTCCTTCGTGGTGGGGAATCATCGCATTGAGAAATCGCAAGTCAAATTGGTCGTCAGCGGCCCCTAAATCCATGCTCATCATCATGCTTTGCATTTGTTCGGGAGTCATTGCCATCGTGTGACTCATTGGAGCGTGATAAGCCATTGGCGTACTGCTGGCTTTGGCATACCAAGCTTTTCGCCACTCTTTCATTTGATTTATTTCGCGGTTCTGAGCGGCAATCATCTCATTTGCTATTTTTTTCATTTCCGGGCGTTTGGATTTATTTAGTACCTCTTTTGCCATGTTTACAGCACCTTGATGGTGCAGTGTCATGCCATCAATAAATCGCAAATCGTACTCGGCATCAGCCGGGCCTAAATCCATTGACATATTGTGATCCATGCCATGATTCATGCCACCCATGCCACCTTGTGCCGCGTCTGGCTTGTTGTTCACTTCGGTTGCAGCCGTAACGTTTGGGGCTTGAGTTTGGCTTGTAGGAGCTTTTGAACAAGCTGCAAGCACTCCGCTGGTTAGGGCGGCTGCGGCGATCAATGTCAGCCCTGCAAAGCCGGTTTTTAATGAAATTGGTTTCATAGATTTTATATGCTTAAAAGGACTATTTATCTTCAGCTTTCCACATATAAATGAAATTAGGATGAAATTTTCGACTGGGAATTGTAAAAAATTCTTGCTGTGCCGTCGATCGAACTCAAATTTAAGATTTACACGACTCATAACCTAATTATGTAGGGTACACAGTGCGCGCCTTACCCCTATGGGTAGGCTGTCAAACCACTTTTTCCATAATTCCTGATTAATTTCGCAATCCCCCATTAACTCTCCAGTGGACTAGAGAAGTCCAAGCAGTTGACTCAGCCGCCGTTGTTTAAGCCGATCTCAAGACGAAGTTGGTGACCATTTAAACTGTGAAACCGGAAAATGAAGTTAGGGAAGCGATCGCATCTGTTGGCAGTTAAAGACAGAAGGCAGAATATTACCCATTCCCAATTTCAGAGTGCATATATGGATCACCTCACAGTCAAACTCCAAGGGATGAGGTGAGTCGATAGCCCCTTCTGCTGGTATCCAGCGCGTTTTTACTGAAGTTAGACCAGACCAAAAAGCAGCTCAAATCTAAGCACTGCAAGCACCAGGGAAAATTGTAGCGATGGTGGAAGATGGGATTAACGATGCTCCGGCTGGGGAAATAGCAGATGTGGGAATGGCGACGCTGCTCACGTGAGGGTATAAATAAGCTTTCAGGTGTTTACATATCATTATTTGCTGATATGATGATATAAAAGAGCTTTGTATTGAAGCTAAGCATATGATTTTCTCTGCTCAATCCCAGTCCACTCGCTTGAAAGCAAAACTCTTTCGTGGGTTTTCTGATCCATCCCGATTGGCAATTTTGGACGTGCTGCGATCGCGTCCAATGACCGTGAGTGAAATTGTTGAAGCAACCGGGCTATCGCAATCTAACACCTCAAACCACTTGGGCTGTCTCCGTGATTGCGGTCTGGTAAACACCGTACAGCAAGGACGGTACACCAGCTATCAACTCGCCGATGCACGAGTTGCTGAGATTTTGGAAATGGTTGAAGAGTTACTGGCTGATGTAGCAAAAGGAGTTTATGAATGTACCCGCTACAACTGCTCAAAGAACGAATAAAAACAAGCTAATTAGGAGGCACGATGTCAGACTGTGGATGTCACATGGAAGCCAAGAACGCAGCAGAGCGTAAAACGCTGCGAATTCTGTTACTTATCAATGGCACAATGTTTGTCGTCGGAATTGTCGCAGGAGTTTTAGCGGATTCAACTGCCTTAGTTGCAGACTCATTAGATATGTTTGCAGATGCTTCGGTTTACACTATGTCGCTGTATGCAGTTGGCAAATCGGCGCATCACAAGAATCGTGCAGCGACTCTAAGTGGTATTTTTCAGATCACATTAGCCGTGATGGTTGTCGTCGATGTGATTCGACGGTTTGTTTGGGGAAGTTCACCGGAATCGGGTTGGATGATGGCAATGGCTTTTTTGGCGCTGATTGCTAACAGTTATGGTTTGTACCTTCTCTCAAAGCATCGTAAGGGTGAGGTACATATGCGGGCAAGTTGGATATTTACGCAGAATGATGTAATTGCAAATTTCAGTGTGATCGTCGCAGGTTTGCTAGTCACTCTATTTAATTCTCGGTTTCCCGATTTAATTGTTGGATTTGGAATCGCAAGCCTAGTCGTTTGGGGTGGAATCAGTATTATTCGAGATGCACAACGCGACAGAATGAAGCAACAACAGCCGTAGCAATATCGCTTAACAAGTTTGGCACCAACGATTTGAAGGTTTCTCGCTTCGTTCCATTGAGACATACATTTTGAGGTCAAAAATACTATGCGTCGTCAACGTTCTCAGCCCTGGATTCACCGCTATTCTCGTCCGCTCACGGCAGGAATTGCCTCGATAGGGGCTGCGATCACTGCTTATCTAACAGTGGTCAAGTTATCCAACGGAACGGCAGTTTGTCCGATCGAAGGTTGCGATATCGTGCTTTCGAGTCCCTATGCCTATGTTTTTGGTTTGCCTCTTTCTTTGTTCGGTTTTTTGGGCTATTTGAGCATGATAGTTTTTGCGGTAGCTCCCCTACTTGTTAATCCTGCAGAACAGAAGAGTCTCCGCTCTAAGTTAGAGTCTTGGACGGGCTTATTTCTGTTTGCTGGTAGCACAGCTATGACGATTTTCAGCGGCTATCTGATGTATGTACTGGCTGTTGATATCAAAGCCGCTTGTATTTACTGTATTGCGTCTGCTTTGTTTGCAACTAGCTTGTTTGTCTTAGCATTAATCGGTCGCGAATGGGATGATATCGGGCAACTATTTTTTATAGGAATTCTGGTGTCTATGTTAGTGCTGATTTCCTCTCTGGCTCTTTATGCCGATGTCAATAATCTCGGTACAGCTAAGGAAACAAGTATGAATACCACAACATCCTCTGGTACTTCAGAAATTGCTTTAGCGCAACACTTAAAAAGAGTGGGAGCTAAAATGTACGGTTCTTTTACCTGCGATCACTGTCAGATGCAGAAGGAAAGTTTTGGCAAAGAAGCGGCTCGCATTATCAATTATATCGAGTGCAATCCGCAAGGGAAAAATGCTCGTCGCGATCTTTGCGAAGCTGCCAAGATTCAGGGTACTCCTACTTGGGAAATTAATGGTAAGTTTTACTCAGGGCAAAAATCTTTGCAGGAGTTAGCTGATTTATCAGGTTATCAGGGAACTCGCGAATTTAGAAACCTTTCTAATCAGCAACGTTGACAAGAGTGATTTTTGGCGATCGACCTCATCATAGTCGATCGCACGCATCTCGGTTTAAGGTATGAAAAAATACACAATTTTATATTTATGGTAATCGTGCGGTTGTAGCTAATGGGCGATCGATTATAGTTTGTTAGTTTCTCAGGAACAGAAACTGTTGATTGTTTCTGTTCCTGAGAGAAACTAAAGTCGGATGAGACGAATACGATTTTCGGGCCTTCGTTGGAGATTGGCAGCAACTCTGGGGCTTTTATCGTCGCAAACTGTCGATGTTGGCACAAAAGACGGGGCACAAGAAAGTGAACCCGAGTGCGGATGCTTTTTGAGGATGGGTTAAAAGAAGAGGTATAGGGCTAAGGATTCTCTTGATATTGTGCGATCGCTGTAATCCGAGAGTGGCGATCGTTTTTTCATGCTAGCGGGACTTAAACAACAAGTTTTAAAACTAAACATCGTCGCCCCAATCTAGGATACACCGACTTTGAAAACACGCCCTAGGGATTCAAGAGAC
>NZ_JAUBOJ010000357.1:0-8096 GCF_036700185.1 Microcoleus sp. BM001215392
GCTCGAACCCGCAACTTCCGCCGTGACAGGGCGGTGCTCTAACCAATTGAACTACTGTCCCTCGTTTTGCCTTTGTTTCAGGCACAATTTCTATTATGCCTATAACCTCACCTTTTGTCAAGAGGTTTTTTGAACTTTTATTTGGAAGCCCAAAATTTGAGTCTCTTGCAGGGGACTGAAGTTGTTGTCGCTTACCAAAATCAGACCTCTGGTACCATCGGCTAAATCGGGGCCAAATGTCAAGCCCTCAATGTTGTCTAAGGGAATTTTCAGGGTTTCCAAATCCAGCAGCAGCCGTTTTTGAGCGGGAGAAACTTCGCCCAGACGGCTTTTGAGGCTGGCGATTTCTCCAATGCGATCGGCTTTTTCCAAAGAAATCTCAAAAATTCTGATTGTCGTGCCGGTTTCCAGGGAGAAAGCGCGCTCTAAACTCAGCAAGCGCTTGTCGTCGATCGCCAATAAATCCACTAAACCGTTGCTAGTTAATTTTCCCACAGGATTCGCACCAGGGGGTAGCGGTTCGGTAATGTAGGCAAAGGAGGCGTCAGGATTGCCACTTGCAGCATCGTAGCGCAAAATCCGGCACGGGCTGCCTTTTGCTAGGGAAGGTACGGCACCATCCTGTACCATAGCGTTTTCGGTGGCGGTGAATAGGTATTTGCGATCGGGTGTTAGAGTCAAGCTTTCAAAGGCGAGATTGTTGCGGATGCCTCCTTTGCCTTTGTCGTCGGGCAAAAATAGGTCAGGAATTGGTAGCGTTTTCAGCATTTTACCATCCAGAGAGAATTCTTTAATGAAGGGATTGATTTGGCGATCGACATCTCCCTCCGAAGAAACAAACACGCTGTTGCCAGTAAAAGCTATCCCTTCCGGATCTAAACTTAACGCGGGAAAACTTTTACCGTTTTCATCCAATAAACTCGTCACACCAGTAAATTCAATCTTTTCTTTTTCCAGCTTACCAGATGCCAAGTTAATTTTTAGAGAATAGAAGCGCGCCGGAGCCTTGCTGCTGCGGTCATCAGAAATCGCATAATAAACTTGTTTTGTGGCATCATAAGTAATTCCCGAAAGTCCGCCAATTTCCGTTCCCTGAAACCGAGAACCTGTGGGAAATATTGCCCTACCGATAAAATCTATTTGAGTAACAGCGAAAGATTGGGCTGACAAGCGGAGCGAGATAGCAACAGTTGCTGCGATCAAAAAACAGGCAATAAATATAAGTATTTTCCCTAAATTTCGCATTTTACTCTTCTTCTCTTTCTTGCTTCGCGCCCTTTGCGCCTTCGCGGTTCATTAAATCATAAAATCACTGTTTCTGACTCAGCAAAAAATTAGTCAACCAATCTTTAACCACATAAGTAGCGCGACAGTCGTCCTCATTGTAGCGGACGATCGCCTGCAAGAGCTCTCGATCGCCCGTTTTGAGCCAATCATCGTACCAACAGACACACTGAGCACCATTAGCCTTAGCATCGCGCCAGTCAAAACCCAACCAGCGCGCAATCGGTTTGAGTGCGTAACTTTCCACCGGCATAATCGCTTGCTGCGTCACTTGCTTGTGAATATCGACAAACCGTTTCAACACGGGCTTCCACAAATAAGCTGGAGTGTTGTAAAGTTTGGCTAGCCGTTTAAAAGTCTTGACTTCGTAGTCGCAAAAGTGGAAAATCGGAGCAATGGGATAAGCCCACATTAATTCTAAAAATTGCTCCCAGATTGCACCTTCCTGGGCCGGTGATTCTGCAAGGAAACCGTGGAATTTTTCAGTATTGTTGTACCTATCTACAACCAAGACGCCGTGGAGATAATCTAAATTTAACTCCGGTTCTGCTTCGATGTCAAAGTAGAGTTCGATTGGGGCGATCGGCAAAAAGACCGATTGAGAATAAGGAATTGGCTTGCTGCGAAGAATTGGCGCAGGCTTGGAAGGTGAAGCAGATTTATTTTCTGTAGTCTTTACCAGCTCAATTTTAGGAATTACTAAATTATTATTTGCCTTTTCTGGTATTCTTATAAACTGACTAACCGCTGCCACTGCCGAACCTACCTCCGTGACATCCCCTAAATCCCGCAGATTGCTCGTTGCCGAACCTACATCCGTTACATCCGCTACAAAAACCGCTGCCGAACTTCGTTCTTCCCGCAATAAAGGTTGATTTAGCAAGTGAGATTGAGCTTGTCGCACCACATCAAAAGCAACTGCGTCGGGAAATTCTGGATACTCAGCCAGCAATTGAGAACTAGCATTTGCCAGAGATTCTACATCAGTAATTTCGAGAGTCTTTAGTCTAGCATAGCGGCCGGCAGTAACTCCGGGCAACAGCGAAAGATGTTTAATAGATTCGGCTTCCGCGTGACAGACAGTATACCAACCGCAAAGATTGCACTTTTGACGAGAAATGAACACCTCCGGCTTATGCCGATTTTCTATCATCTCAATGCAATCGTCTAAAATCTCGAACATCTCAGGAGTTCGCCGATCGAGATTAACTTCCCAAAGCCCTTTTTTTCGCAGCATCAGCCACGCATTTTCGGGCATTGTTTCCTGCATGGAAGCTAATACTTGGGCGTGAAAAGCAGCAATAATTTGATAGTCTAATTTTGGTCGTTTGCTAAGCCAAATATCCGCAGTCGCATAACTCCAATCGCCAAATTTAGATTTTCCTGGCTGCTTGATTAATAAATGCGGGCGGCTGACGAGGGTAATGTTTGAAGAGTGCAGAGTGGAGGATGAAAGATGCACCGGAGTTTCGGCGGTTTCGCCAAATTCGGGGACATATTGAGTGTCAATTCCTGCAAGAGAATCTGTTGCGCTGTTGGTTTTGCCGAATTCGCCCCGGATCAGCACTCCTCGATAAATGCGATCGGCTCCTTGCTGCATTAAACTTAAGGTAGCGGCCGCCCCAGCTTCCCAATCCCCTCTAGGATATGATGGTTGTTGGTAAGTTTCGTGTTCTAAAACCTGCTGCTGATACGTCCCGCTGTCGCGCATCAGTTTCACCAGAAAGTCGCTGGGAGGATCTAATTGTTTCCAGTCTCCGCAAGTGTCTAAAAATGCTCGGAGATGGCATCGTTGATAGGAAAGTAAGAGTTTGTCAGTTATTAACATTTAGTATTCGCAGAAAAAAGTTCGGCAACGGATTCGCAAGGGCGGATGTAAAATATAGAAAGAACAAGGGTTTTTGAGAGAGGTTTTTGACATTAATATTTATTCAATCAGTCATGCGCGCACATAGTCCATATATAGTGTTTTGTAGGGGCAATCCCCCCGTGGTTGCCCATCCCTAGGATTATTGTGTAAGTTCTATCAATATTAACGCTATCAATAATTCCCCAGAAAAGTATGACAAAGGACAATCACAGGCAAAAATTCCCAGCTTTGGCCAATAAAGCTTATTTTAACTACGGCGGACAAGGGCCGCTGCCTGAGCCTGCTTTAGAGGCGATTTATGAGGCTTACAAGCGGGTGCAGCTTGGGGGGCCGTTTTCGGGGGAGGTGGGGGCTTGGGTGGTTCAGGAGGCGATGCTGACGCGACGGGCGATCGCATCTGAGTTAGCTGTACCTGCTGAAACCATCGCCCTGACTGAAGATGTCACGGTGGGCTGCAATATTGCGCTGTGGGGCATTGACTGGCAAGCGGGCGATCGACTGCTGCTTTCTGATTGCGAACATCCGGGCATTGTAGCTAGTGTAATGGAACTTCAGCGCCGTTTCAACATTGAGGTTGAGGTTTGTCCGTTGGCGGCGACTTTGAATCAGGGAGATCCGGTGCAGGTAATTGCTGATAGTTTGCAGCCAAATACTCGCTTGTTAGTAATCAGTCATATTTTGTGGAATACTGGTCAAGTTTTGCCTCTGACTGAGATTGTGAATGTCTGTCATCAGGTCGGAGTTAAAGTGTTAGTTGATGCGGCTCAATCTGTGGGGGTTTTACCTTTAAATTTGATTGAGTCAGAAGTTGATTTTTATGCTTTTACTGGTCACAAATGGTGGTGCGGCCCCGAAGGTTTGGGCGGGCTTTATGTGAGCGCTTCAGCTTTAGCAGATTTGCATCCGGTGTTTATCGGGTGGCGGGGAATTGTCACCGATTCTAGTGCTAAAGTTCTTGGCCCGAAGCCTGGAGCTCAACGCTACGAGATTGCGACTTCGGCTTATCCTTTGTATTCTGGTTTGCGAAGTGCGATCGCCCTGCAACACCAATGGGGTACAATTCTGGAAAGATATGCAGAAATTTGTCGTTTGAGCAAGTATCTCTGGGAGCGTTTGTCAGAAATATCTGATGTGGAATGTTTGCGCAAATCTCCGCCGGAAGCGGGTTTGGTTTCGTTTCGATTGATCGGTGGGATGCCGCACAAGGAGTTAGTTGGTTTGTTGGAGAAACAGGGAATTATGGTGCGGACAATTCTGAATCCTGACTGCGTGCGCGCTTGCGTCCACTATCTTACCACGGAGGCAGAAATCAATAAGTTAGTTGAGGAGATTTTTAGTCAAATCCAAAAGAGATAAGTTTTTTCATGCAGTTTGTACCTGGATCGAGTCGATGTGTCGTTACAAACAATAGCTAGCTACTATCAACAATTTAACAGATACGTATCCGCTCGCAATGGTATTTAAAACACAATACGGTTTACTTAAGACAGTCCACCCGGAAAACGATGTGACAAACAGACCCTGCGATTGCTCTGTCTACGCTCGCAATGACAAAAAAATCTCAAGTAAACCGTATTGATTTAAAAAAACAAAAAAAGTATTGTGGATTAATTTATGTGAGAGTTGGTTTAATGATATAAAGCTTGGGTAGACTACCCTTTTTGTCATTGCCAAGGCAGTTAAGGAATCAGAATTAAATAACTTACCAGAAACAATTGGTTTAAAGCCCTCGCGCCCGATCGAGAGAAATTAAAATCAGACTATTCATTGCTTCAATCCTCGGACTTAAGGGTAAAGGTAGCCCTCAAGCGGTCAACTGTCAACTGAATGAAAATGCGTGATGTTATTGTAGGATGGGCGGGAGATCGCATCCTTTCTAGACCGGTTCTCCCGCCCATCCCACAAAATTAATTGTGTGAATTGTTTAATTCACGATCCTTATTCATCCGCGTTAAGTGTTAGAGGTATTTGAAATTTGAGATGCTTCGACTTATTGAAAGACTGGGTTTGGGCTACGCCAGCAGCAAATGCTGGCTGACAAGTCGCGATCGAACTATTTTTAAATTTGGGATTGGACGATCGAAAAATTTAAGAATTGAAGGATTGAAGATTCTCGATCGTCAAGGACGTAGGGAAGGCAAATTTGGTATCAAAAGACGATCGCTCGGGGAGAGTGCGCCGCTCGCGGGTTCTTAAAGATGCTGAGTCAACACCTCAATCTCAATCTCCAACCCCGATATGCTGATAGTCCTGATTTTAGATTCGTGGAACCTTTGCCGCAGATGTTCAGAGAATACCTCACCCGATCGCATCTATTATGAATAAGCAGGTCGAGTTGATTCAACTCGACCTGCTTATTCAACAACAGCTCGATCGAACTCCACTTGATGCGGCTGACCGTTTTGGGGTCAAATCTCACATCTAGCCCGATTGAGAAAAATGCTTGCTATCATCGCTAGGTGGGGTTTAGTTGATTTTTTTTGGTATTTTAGGCTACTGTTCCGGTTTTTCTGTTCGGCCCAAACGGCGATCGCCAAGATCGCCAGCTTAACCGAGCTATAGAATATTGCTAGATGAGTTTGCTTGTACTGAGGTGACAGGTGAGGGACACTGAGTGAAGCAAGTCAGTTACACTCGATTCCCAAAACATCCAGAATGGCTGATTTGCTAGATAATTCCTATAGATATAACTAACACTGACTCAAAGTATTGATAATTGGTTATTACGTCAAAAATTTCAAGACTTGTAGTACCTGAGTGCCCATGTTTCAAATTCTGGTTATTGACGATGATACGGTTGTTCAAGAGCTGCTGAGAAGAACCCTGAAAAAACAGGGTTACGAAGTGACAGTAGCAAGCAATGGCGAAGACGGCGTAGCCCAGGCGCAAAAATTGCGTCCGGCCTTGATAATTTGCGATTGGATCATGCCGCGCTTGACGGGAATTGATGTTTGCCGTCGAGTTAAGGCAGATCCGGAGCTGTCAACTACCCAATTCTTTTTGCTGACTTCTTTGGGTTCGATCGCCGATCGAGTCAAAGGGCTCGACGCAGGTGCCGACGATTTTATCTCCAAGCCGATAGAACTCAACGAATTGCAGGCGAGAGTACGTGCCGGATTGCGGCTGCACCAACTCAGCCGAGATTTAAAAATTGCCAAGCAAAGTTTAGAAGCAGAGCTAGCCGAGGCGGCGGAGTACGTGCAATCGCTGCTGCCAGATCCGATGACGGAACCAGTCAGCATCGAAGCAAAATTCATTCCCTCCCGGCAGTTGGGGGGAGATTGCTTTGACTACAACTGGCTCGATAGCGATTATTTGGCGATTTACTTGCTCGACGTAGCCGGTCACGGTTTGCGGGCGGCGCTGCCTTCGGTGGCCGTGCTGAATTTGCTGCGATCGCGCGCTTTGCCCAACATTGACTACTACAAACCCAGCGACGTTTTGCGCGCCCTCAACACCACCTTCCAGATGAGCTACCAAAACGACAAGTATTTCACCATCTGGTACGGCGTTTACAACCGCATTACTCGCCAGCTCACCTACGCCAGCGCCGGCCATCCCCCGGCAGTGTTGATTTCCCAGTCCCCTGCATCCACGACTAAAATCCAGCGATTAAAAACCCCCGGAATGCCGGTCGGGATGTTCCCCGACGCCCCCTATATGGATAATTGCTGCAATGTCGAGGATTTAAGCACTCTCTACATCTTTAGCGACGGGGTATACGAGATTCACCAACCTGACGGCAATATCTGGGGGCTTGACCCTTTCATCGACCTGCTAGCAGCTTATAACGGTGGAACTGCCGACCAGTTAGAAATGGTGTTGAACTACATTCAAACGTTGAACGCCAAAGCAGTTTTTGATGATGATTGGTCTTTACTCAAGGTAAACTTTGGCTAGCTGACCTCTTGCTGCACATCTGCGACTAAATAGCAAGAAGGCAGCAGCCAAAAGATTTAGTTAGCTGAGAGAATTTTGCTATTAAAAGCATCCCGGGTAGGAAATATCTCGAAAACTCGATCCATGCTGGTGAGTTCAAATAAGATGCGGATTTGCTCGTTGATAGAACAGACGACTAATTGACTCCCAGCGGCACGGACTGTTTTGAGCGCCAAAACTAAAGCGCCCAAACCAGAACTATCCATAAATGTCACATCTTGGAAGTCTATCAATACCACATCGGCTCCCGCTTCCACGAGGTCGCTAATTTCTTGGCGGAATTGACTTGCTTTGGTGCCGTCTAAAATGCCCGAGGGCTGAATAATTTTAACTACAGGACTCATATTTTGCGGTGAGAAGATCACAATTGCTAGCCAGACTACGCTAGTTTGACACTCCCCGCTTTAAAAGACGGGGATTCTTAAGAAATTATCACAGACCAATTTTCCAGGGCGCTGTCACTTCGCCTCCTTACACTCAGGTCAACTATCTTACGATACTCGAATTTATGGTAGCTTTTGTCAATCTGGCTGTGCTGTTTTCCGAGTTTAACATCGTGGCGATGTGCTGCGCCCACGACTGGGGTCGGTCGCCCTCGCCAGACTCGCCCTCACTCTCGCACTGGCTGGCTGAAATTTCCTGATACCAGGGTCAGCTACCGGGCGCTCTCGAGCAAAATTGCCGGAAAATAGCTCGCACTTAAGATATGTATAGTTTTTCTCACAAAGATGGCAGATATTGAGATTTTAAAGTTGAGATTTTAGGTTGGGAGATTGAGGAGGGGGCGATCGCTCGCTCAATACTCGATCTTTGCCTCGCACCGCTACAGATCAAAAACAGTAATCAAACCATGAGCGATCGAATTTCGCCAACAAGCAGTCAAAACTTAAAATATAATAAAACATCAATTAGAAAACGACTTCACTGATTTGATGTGACTAAATATTGGGTCAATCGATTTGAGATTTGAGATTTGAGATTTTAGATTGAAGCATTGACCCCA
>NZ_JAUBOJ010000358.1:0-8075 GCF_036700185.1 Microcoleus sp. BM001215392
CAAGGGACAAAAGCTGCGATCGTCCAAAAAATGCCGCAAGCATCAATTATTCACCTGGCAACGCATGGATTGCTAGATGATGTGCGCGGATTGGGAAGTGCGATCGCCCTTGCTCCTTCTGGTACTGATGACGGCTTATTGACCGCAGAGGAAATTTTCGACATGAAACTGCAAGCCAGCTTAGTTGTTTTGAGCGCCTGCAACACTGGATTCGGCAGAATTACGGGGGATGGAGTGATTGGTTTGTCGCGTGCTTTGATTTCGGCAGGAGTACCGAGTGTAATTGTTTCTTTATGGGCGGTTCCCGATGCGCCTACAGCCGAATTAATGCAGGCATTTTATCAAAACCTTCACAAAAACCCAAATAAAGCACAGGCATTGCGGCAAGCAATGTTAGCCGCGATGAAAACGAAAACTCATTCTAATCCGCGAAATTGGGCGGCTTTCACGTTAATTGGGGAGGCCGAGTAAGTTTTTTTTCAATAGCGAATCTGCTCAATTTTTCGATCCTAAATTTTAATCGCGATCGTTGGTGTTAACTTAAGCTGTCATCTGCTCAGTCCTCCCGCCCACCGGGTAGTCCGCCAGGGAATGAATTAAGAGTCTCATAGCGAAAGTCCTCGCTATGAGGACTAATACCAAATCCGGGTTTGTCTGCTTTATTCTTTAATCCGCGCAGGCCGATTTTGTCTGTGTAGTAGCGGTTTCAACCGCCGGGTCATAACTAATGATTTATATTCTTCAGTCCTCTTTGAGAGGACTTGCGCTTTCTCGACAGGGAATTTATTCCCTGGCGGACTGTGGAATGAACCTTTGTTCGCGATCGCGTCTCAATCTCAAAATCGTAATTATTCATCTCTCTCTGCTCTCCCTCTGCGTTCTCTGCGTCCTAGAAGAGTTAAATCATTCCGATTTATGCCTAACGTGAAACTGGCGGTAGCAAAACTTCTGCTTGCTTATCGATTATGGCTACCTCCAAAACCTGCTCTAAAACCGGCTCGGGAATCGGCACTTGTTCAACTACCTGATGCTTTTCCAAAGTCAAGCGAGACTGCGACGCACCAGACAATCTTTTTAACAATTTCGGTGTCGGATCGTACAGTAAGTAAATAATGCGATCGCCCGCTTGCCAAATTTCTGTTGCCGACACTACTTGCAAGTATCCCTGTCTTTCCAGCAGCAGCGGCGCCAACTCCCCGGCTTGCACCAAAGCTTGCAAGTGAGCAATCTGAAACTGCAATCCCTCACTGTTTAACTCGGTTTCCCCCAATTTTACTTCGCCGTCGGTCAAATATTCGTTCCAATCCTTCAGCGACAAATCGGAGACAAAGGCTTGATTGATTTTGCTATTATTTGCAGGCGCATTTGCTTGCGGGTCTTTGGGGAATAATGCCAAAACCCTCGGCGGTGCAAACTCTTCGGCTGCTCGTTGAGCTAATACTAAGTTTACCTCGCCATTGTTAGTCATTGCCAAAAATGTTCCCATCGACTCAAGTCCGGCTTCTTCTAAAACGCTGTGATCCAGAGCGCTGCTCAAAAACACTCGCAAACCTTCTCGTTCTGCTTGCGCGCAAGCTTCCGGGTTTGTGTCGATAATTGCCACAGATTCTCCGCGTTCTTGAAATAAGCGAGCAATTAATCTGCTTAAAGGGTTCGATCCGACAATTGCTGCACCCGTTGCAGATTTTGAGGTTATTCCTAAAAGTTGAGCTATCCGTCCGGCTGTTAACCCTTGGACGAAAACTGTCATGATAATTGTCAGGAATACTAAGGCTTTAATTGAGTCGCCACCGTTGATGCCGCGCTGGGTGAGCAAAATTGCAAATAAAGAGGCGATCGACGCTGAGACGATTCCCCTCGGCGCTACCCAGCAAGCAAACAATTTTTGTCGCCAATTCAGCCCGCTGTTCCACGTGCACAGCCACACATTGATCGGCCGCACTACCCACATTAATGCTAAAACTGTCCACAAACTTCCCCAACCGAGGGCGACTACACTAGCGAGGGATAAATCGGCTGCCAGCAGCACGAACAGTACGGAGATAGCAAGGACTGTGAGTTGACCTTTAAACCTCCTCAGCAGCCTTTCTTCTGGGACAGCAGCGGATCTGAGAACGATGCCGGAGAGGACGGTTGCCATGAGTCCTGATTCGCTGCGGAGTTCTTCGGATAAGCCGAATAATCCCCACAAGCCTGCTAAGACTACTAAATTTTTCAGGTCTTCTGAGAGAAATTTCGATCGCTTGAGAATGAATCCCAGCAGCCAACCTCCGGCAACTCCGACGACTGCGCCAACTAAAAGGCGCACGATTAAATCTCGAAACAAGACCAATAAATCAGCATTGCCGTTTAAAATAATATTCAGTACCAATACCGCCAGAATTGCTCCGACTGGATCGATTAAAACGCTTTCGGCTTCTAGTAAGGCGGCGACTTGTTTGTCAACGGATACTTGTTTGAGCAAAGGGCCGATGACTGTCGGGCCTGTGACGACTACTAGGGAAGCATACAGAAATGCGATCGGCCAGGGAAATTCCCCCAACCAGTGTGCTGCCATTCCGCCGCCAATCAGGGTAATTAAAGTGCCGAAAGTAACTAAATTGCGAATGCTACCGGAAACTTTGCCTAAATCTCGCAATTCCAAATTCAAGCCGCCTTCAAACAGAATTAAGGCCACAGAAAGGGAAACCATTACTTCCAAACCGCTACCGAGCAGATTTGGGTGTAGCAGTCCCAAGCAGTCTGGCCCTGCTAAAATGCCGAAGAGCAGCAAAAAGACGATCGCCGGAACTTTCAGATAAGCGGCTAGAACTTGAGCGCTGATACCACAGGTGACGGTCATGACCATCAACAGGGTGATGTTAAAGGGGATTTCCATAGATACAATTGTTACAGGCTGCCCGCTGGCTTTTGCAAGTGCGATCGCTGGTGATTAGAGTGCAGGCGCTATATTTGGCGCTGGTACAAACTCGGCAGGGCCCTGGATTTTTGAGAATAAGATTAAAAAACGTTGATATTGGCTATAACTTTATCAGATAATTCTCTTAGCGTCAAAGATGGTAGCAACCCATTCTGAAGCTAAAAGCTAGAAGCTAAAAGCTATAAGGCTTTTAGCCTGAAGGGTAAAGGCTCAATTACCAATTGCTAATTACCAATCTGTACCTCACACAAATAAGATTGGTTGGTAGTGAGGACGAAGAGTCCTCTTAAAAACTTTGAGGACTCTTCGTCCTCACTACCAACGTGACCGGGGTTATTTTACCAGAAATAATATTACTTACTATCACGGCCAGCATTCTGCCATCGGCGAAGAAAGTCGGATAGAGTTGTCGGCGAGACTTGTTTTTCTAGCCAATCTAAAGCCTGGTTTTGGTTTGGTGCGGCGCGATAAAATTTACAGGCGTCTATCAACCGAATCTGAGAATTTGTAGCATTAGATTGAGAACGCCACTTTTGCGCAAACTCGGCAATTACAGCCGGAGAAAGTTGTTTTTGCAGCCAATCTAAAGCTTGGTCTTGTTCTGCCAAACCGCGATAAAATTTGCTGACATCTATCAATCGCAAATTAGTATCTTGAGGGAAGGCGGTTGTTCGCCACTTTTGAGCAAATTCCCCTAAAACAGAGGTAGAAACTTGACTTTGCAGCCAAATCAAGGCAGTATCTTGGCTAGCGCTGGCTTGATAAGATGAGAATACCTCAGTCAGCCGCGCGGGTGGTACTGGGGCGGGTGTCGGAGTTGGCGTTGGAGTTGGCTTGGGAGTTGGTGTCGGCGCTGGGGGGGGGACAATTACTTTGGGAGATTTTCTCATCAACGCGGCCCAGGTTTTGATTCCTGCCAGACCGTCGGCAGTCAGACCTTGAGATTTTTGAAACGAGATGAGGGCGGATGTGGTGGTGGCTCCAAATTTGCCATCCATCGCGCCTTGATAGAAACCTTTACTTCTTAATTGCCTCTGGATGTCTGCAACTTTATAATTGACAGCGCCTTCTCGGACGCTTTCAAAAATATTCCCGTCTACATTGCCCGAGACGCCGGACACACTGCTAGTGTCGCTGTACTGCCAAAAAGTCCAAGTCTTCCAGCCGCCTGGTACCCAAGGTTGGTCAGCACTGGTATAGTGAGCAATCCACAGCGGGTAATCGGCCAAGCGCTTTGTCCCGAGGTTGTCCCAGAATCCGGGGAAAGTGTAGATTATCGGCCGCATTGAGGTGGCTTTTTCGATTGCTTCGAGCCAAATTGTCGCGCGATCGCACAATTCGTCCCCGCTTAAACCGCCTGTGCTTTCCACATCCAAGACTGCGGGCAAATCCCCCGCTTCGAGCTTAACAGTTTTCAGGAACAAATCAATTTGTCCTTGAACGCTGCTTTCGGGTCGAAAAAAGTGATAAGCACCGCGTTGAATCCCCACAGCTTTCATTCGGGCCCAATTGGGGGCGAATGTTTGGGAAACGAACGTTGCACCTTCGGTAGATTTGACAAATGCGAACAGAATCCCTCCCTTGGCAACTGCTGGCCAATTGACGTTGGGCTGGTAGTCTGAAACATCTATACCGCGAATGCTCATATTACGGAGATTAGAGAAAAGCTGAGGACTGTCTGGGTTGGCAACTAGACTTAGAGTACATTAAATTGTAAACTTCAGCCGCTGATTGTTGTTTTTCTAGGGAGATTGTGTCAGTGAACCTCGATCGCATAGAGCCAGGCCCCGGTCAAGAGTCGGTTTGGGATTACCCTCGTCCCCCTCGCCTTGAGGAATCTACCAAACACGTACAGATAATTTTTAATGAAGTGACGATCGCCGATACTGGTCGATCTCAGCGGGTATTGGAGACCAGTCACCCTCCTGTTTACTATATCTCTCCCGAGGACATCAAAATGGAATATTTGCATAAAACTTCACGGGGTTCTTGGTGCGAGTGGAAGGGACAAGCTGGCTATTATACTGTGACGGTAGGTCTGAAGGAAGTTGTAAATGCTGGTTGGTTTTATCCCGAGCCAAATCAGGTTTTTGCCGCTATTAAAGATTATGTGGCTTTTTATCCGAGCAAGATGGATGCTTGTTATGTGGATGGGGAATTAGTGCAAGCTCAACCGGGCGATTTTTACGGTGGTTGGATTACTAAAGATATTGTCGGCCCGTTTAAGGGAGGAATCGGAACTTTGGGTTGGTGAGACAATTTTTAGATTGCTTCTTTCCTGGTGTTTAATTAAAAAATTGCCTACAAACAAGCAACTTTTTCTACAGCAAAATTTCGTGACAGTATCGCTCTTTTAAAACAACTATAGCGGTTCTCAAAAAAGTGAGGTATGCTCGCGGAGGCCACGGAGGCCACGGAGGCCACGGAGGCCACGGAGGCCAATGCCCTATCCCCAGTCGTACCTCATCTTTCTGAGAAAGGCTATATGTTGGTTGAGCTTTTTTCGTGCTGTCTCAGTTATTTTCTGGTGTTACAATCATTTTTAGGTGCGTTTTTGCGTACCTAAAAATACATCGATAATTTTATAAGCACATCATTGAATGAGGATAAACCAATATTTATTAGATTACCAAGAAACTCATAAATATTTCTGTTTTTTATAAAATAATTAAGGTGATTTATGGGTTCAGGGTTCAAAGCTGACATGGAACTTGTATTTTAACTAAAAAAATATATAAAATATTAGCTTGTTTGGGAAAAACAGTGTAATCCAGAATACAGTCACAGCCAATCAATAAATGTTAATATCCAATTTGATAGCTGACACTAGCTTTATTTTTACTTTATTGTTTATTCGGGTCTGCGCTGTGTCTGTGGAATTTATCACGCCATCTAACTCGCCTAACAAACCACCCGAAAATTTATCTTTAGAGTCTACTCTCAAGGATCTGGCTGTCTTCAATTTTCAGATTGAAGGTTCCTCGCCAGCCAAAGAGGTAGCGAAGATATTTCAAGCTCACCCACTGCTTCCGGGAATTATATTAACAGTAAATGGCGAATATTTCGGCATGATATCGCGGCGGCGATTTATGGAACACATGAGCCGCCCTTATGGAGTAGATATATTTGCTTGTCGGCCGATTGCGGCTTTGTATCAAATGGCTAAAACCGATATTTTGATTTTACCAGGAGTAGCCTTAATCGTGATGGCAGCTCAGCGAGCAGTCCAACGGCCGCCGGAACAGCTTTACGAACCGATTGTGGTGCAGTTAGAAGCTCAAGTTTACCGACTGTTAGACGTGCATCAAGTGTTGGTTGCGTTGTCTCAAATTCACCAAAAAGCTACTTGGTATATTAGCGAGCTTTACTACAATTTATCTGTGACAAAATCTGAGTTAGAAGCAACCAATCAGCAATTGCAATCAGCAAATTCTGAATTGTATCGCCTTGCTAACTCCGATGGTTTAACTCAGGTAGCAAACCGTCGCTGTTTCAACGAATATTTAGAGGAATTATGGCATAAATTAGGAGAAGAAGTAGCAGAAATATCGTTAATCTTATGCGATATTGATTTTTTTAAGAAATACAACGATACTTACGGACATCAGGCGGGAGATGCTTGTTTGCAACAGGTAGCACAAACAATTGTTGAGGCGGTAAATTCCTCAGCAGGCGAAGTTTCGGAGCAGACTTTGGTGGCTCGTTACGGCGGTGAGGAGTTTGCGGTAATTTTGCCACGAACTTCACCCGAGATTGCTGTCTCGATTGCAGAACAAATTCGACTATGGGTAAAAAAACTGGCAATTGAGAATATTAAGTCACCTGTGTCTGCTTGTGTTACACTGAGCTTGGGAGTAGCGAGTACGGTTCCTCGACCGGAAACCTCAAAAAAAGATTTGATTGCAAGAGCCGACCGTTCGCTTTATCAAGCTAAAGACGCAGGGCGCGATCGGGTAATCCTCGGTACTAAAAAGTTAGATTGACTAGCTCGGCGGCAAAACTTGTTTCGATCGTTCCCAATGCAAGTCCTCATCAAAATTTCAAACGTTGATTGAGTAGATAAGCGGCAAAACTTGGTTCGATCGTTCCCAATACAACTCCCGATGGAAATTTGAGGACTTGCATTGGGAACGATCGAACAACTTTGATGGATATGAGGTAATTATGGAGCGAGTAGGAAAAATTTAGTTCGATCGCCAATCTACACTTTATATTAATTCCGGTTGTACCGTCAGGTGATTTAACCGCTCTTGACGCTGTTGAGGCGGAGCCAGACAAGAGAGAGATGAATGATTCTGATGCTTGACGGAATTGATATTACATCCAAGCCCGCTCGGCCGTCCAGTGCCTGTCCGAAGATTCATAAATCCTCAACCCATCTAATCCCGCAGTTTCCAGCATCGCCTCAACTTCATCCAAGGTAAAAGCTGCTTGCAGGGAATCGCCGAATAACTGTTTCTGATGCGAGTTGCAATCTCCGGCGTACATCTGAACTAAATTATCCTTGATTGTCTCATCCAGAGGCCTCAGTAAATCCCGTAAAAATATTGCTCCGTTCGGTTTTAAGACTCGCTTGACTTCCTGGAAAAACGGCACAGGATCGGGCAAATGGTGGATAATGCTGTTGGAAATCACCATGTCAAAACTATTTTCAGGGTAAGGCATGGCTTTAGCATCAATTAATTCGAGATTAATTTGCGATCGCACTCCGGCCTTTTCGACATTCTGCTCTCCAACTTTCAGCATATTTGCCGACAAGTCAATACAGGTCAATTTCCATTCCGGCCGCAGTTGAGTGAGGGCAATTGGAATTCGCGCCGTACCCGTCCCCGCGTCCAAAACGTTTCCAAAAACTGGCCCCAAAGCAGCCGCACTCTTGGCAAACGCAGCATTAACCTCAGTAAAGTCCATCGAATCGTATTCGATCGCCTCTTCCAAGGAATCCATCACTTCCGGTTCCAAAACTCGCTGCATAAAATGTATCTCCCGATCTGGCATTTCCATATATAAGCCCAGTTTCGCCTGCAAAAGCTCTACTAACTCCGGTTCCATATATCTGTAATTATCGGGGATTTGCAGGCAAATAACTTGCTTGTCCTTAATAGCTTGTAAAAGTATAGTCATCTATGACATGACGTGGGAGGCATGAAGTCCC